>NZ_LGDB01000105.1:0-453 GCF_001279655.1 Streptomyces sp. WM6372
TCCGTGCACCCCACCGTCGCCTCGGTCGGACCGTAGTGCGCCACGACCGACACCTGCGGATGCGCCTGCCGCCACTGCGTCACCGCATGCGCGGGAATCTCCTCCCCGCCCAGCATCAACTGGCCACTGGGCACGAACCCGCGCCCGGCACCCTCCAGGACCGGCAGATGACTGGGAGTCACCTTCAGGAACGACACCGGCAACCCGGCACCGTCCCCCTCCTCGGCAGAGGCAGAGGCAGAGGCAGAGTTCAATGCGGCCACCACGACACAACCGCCCGCGACCAAAGCCCCGTACAGCACGGTGACACCGGCGTCGAACGACACCGAGGCATGCCACACCGTCGACCCCGCAAGATCCGGATACGCCTGCGGACACCGCACCACGTAATTCACCAACGCCGCATGCGACACCACCACACCCTTCGGCCGCCCCGTCGAACCCGACGTGTAG
>NZ_LGDB01000106.1:0-453 GCF_001279655.1 Streptomyces sp. WM6372
TCCGTGCACCCCACCGTCGCCTCGGTCGGACCGTAGTGCGCCACGACCGACACCTGCGGATGCGCCTGCCGCCACTGCGTCACCGCATGCGCGGGAATCGCCTCTCCGCCCAGCATCAACTGGCCACTGGGCACGAACCCGCGCCCGGCACCCTCCAGGACCGGCAGATGACTGGGAGTCACCTTCAGGAACGTCACCGGCAACCCGACGCCGTTCCCCTCCCCGGCAAATACAGAGTCGGAGCCAGAGTCCAATGCAGCCACCACGACACAGCCACCCGCGGCCAAAGCCCCGTACAGACCGGTCACACCCAAATCGAACGACGCCGAGGCGTGCCACGCCGTCGACCCCGCCAGATCCGGATACGCCTGCGGACACCGCACCACGTAATTCACCAACGCCGCATGCGACACCACCACACCCTTCGGCCGCCCCGTCGAACCCGACGTGTAG
>NZ_LGDB01000107.1:0-443 GCF_001279655.1 Streptomyces sp. WM6372
CGCAGTGGCAGAACGCGGTGCAGGAGATGGCCGCGGCGACCCGGCTCGGCATCCCGGTCACCCTCTCGACCGACCCCCGGCACGCCTTCACCGACAACGCCGGCGCCTCCTTCAACGCCGGCGCCTTCTCCCCGTGGACCTGCGCGTGGCGGACCTGCTCTCCCGGATGACGCCGGAGGAGAAGGCCGGCCAGCTCTTCCACTCCATGCTGATGATGAATCCGGACGGCACCCCGCTCACCGAGACCGACGGCTCGATGCTCCCGTTCACCACGCCCGAGCTGGTCGGGGACCGGTTCATCAGCCACTTCAACCTGCTCGGCACGTACGGCGCCCGCGAGATGGCGCAGTGGCAGAACGCGGTGCAGGAGATGGCCGCGGCGACCCGGCTCGGCATCCCGGTCACCCTCTCGACCGACCCCCGGCACGCCTTCACCGACAACG
>NZ_LGDB01000108.1:0-429 GCF_001279655.1 Streptomyces sp. WM6372
GATCGCCGCCTCCCGGCTCACCGAGCGGGGCGCGACCCGCGCCGACGACAAGATGTCCGAGGCCGCGATGGAAGACCGCAAGCGCGAAGGGTACTTCTAGCCATGACCTCCCCCACTGATCAGGTCGCCGGCTTCGCCGACCTCGCAGCGACCACGCTGCTGCGCTTCGCGACCGCCGGTTCCGTCGACGACGGCAAGTCCACGCTGGTCGGGCGGCTGCTGCACGACTCCAAGTCGGTCCTGACGGACCAACTGGAGGCGGTCGAGCGGGTTTCCGCGAGCCGCGGCCAGGACGCCCCCGACCTGGCGCTGCTGACCGACGGCCTGCGGGCCGAGCGCGAGCAGGGCATCACCATCGACGTCGCCTACCGCTACTTCGCCACCACCCGGCGCCGGTTCATCCTCGCCGACACCCCCGGCCACGTGCAG
>NZ_LGDB01000109.1:0-427 GCF_001279655.1 Streptomyces sp. WM6372
GGCCGGGGTCGGTGAGGGGTCCGGGGGCGTCCCGTCAGTCCACTGTCCTTCCGTGTCGGGTCGGTCCGTCAAGGGCGCTCCCTGCGGTCGCGTCGCTTCCCGATGGCCTTCGGCCCCCCTTTAATTACCCCCCCCCCCCCGCAAGTCATAAAAATGCCGGGAAACCCCCTAACATCAGTACTTTTCCTACGCGGAGACCCAGCGCGCCACCGTTCTCGGACAGGACCCCGACGGGCTCAGCATCTTCACTCCGAAGTATGCGATGCTGCGATCCCAGGCCCTCAACTTCGGGGAGACGAAGGGCCTGTTGGATCGGCTCTTAGGAGAACGATGAACACCACACTCATGTGGTTTAAGTCCAGTTACAGCAGCGATGAAGGCGGCTAGTGCCTGGAGGTAGCCGTTGCCTGGAGGAAGTCGAGTTACA
>NZ_LGDB01000110.1:0-426 GCF_001279655.1 Streptomyces sp. WM6372
GATCGCCGCCTCCCGGCTCACCGAGCGGGGCGCGACCCGCGCCGACGACAAGATGTCCGAGGCCGCGATGGAAGACCGCAAGCGCGAAGGGTACTTCTAACCATGACCCCCACCACGAACGCCGCCCTGGGCGGCATCGCCGCCGGCACGTCGCTGCTGCGCTTCGCGACCGCGGGCTCCGTGGACGACGGCAAGTCCACCCTGGTCGGGCGGCTGCTCTACGACTCCAAGTCGATCCTCGCCGACCAGCTGGAGGCGGTGGAGCAGGCCTCGCGCGGCCGCGGCCAGGACGCCCCCGACCTCGCACTGCTCACCGACGGCCTGCGCGCCGAGCGCGAGCAGGGCATCACCATCGACGTCGCCTACCGCTACTTCGCCACCACCCGGCGCCGGTTCATCCTCGCCGACACCCCCGGCCACGTGCAG
>NZ_LGDB01000111.1:0-406 GCF_001279655.1 Streptomyces sp. WM6372
CGCCCCCAACGGCCCCTCCCAGCAACGCGTCATCCGCAGCGCCCTGGAGAACGCCGGCCTCACCATCGCCGACGTCGACGCCGTCGAGGCCCACGGCACGGGCACCCGCCTCGGCGACCCGATCGAGGCGCAGGCGCTGCTCGCCACGTACGGCCAGGACCGCGACGCGGACAAGCCGCTGTGGCTCGGCTCCCTCAAGTCGAACCTCGCGCACACGCAGGCCGCCGCCGGCGTCGGCGGCGTCATCAAGATGGTCCAGGCACTGCGCCACGGCCTGCTGCCCAAGACCCTGTACGCCGAGGACCCGACCCCGCACGTCGACTGGACGGCGGGCAACGTCAAGCTGCTCACCGAGCCGGTGGCCTGGCCGGCGGGCGAGCGCCCGCGCCGCGCGGGCATCTCCTCC
>NZ_LGDB01000112.1:0-393 GCF_001279655.1 Streptomyces sp. WM6372
CCAAGGGTTGGGCTGTTCGCCCATTAAAGCGGTACGCGAGCTGGGTTTAGAACGTCGTGAGACAGTTCGGTCCCTATCCGCTGTGCGCGTAGGAATATTGAGAAGGGCTGTCCCTAGTACGAGAGGACCGGGACGGACGAACCTCTGGTGTGCCAGTTGTCCTGCCAAGGGCATGGCTGGTTGGCTACGTTCGGGAGGGATAACCGCTGAAAGCATCTAAGCGGGAAGCCTGCTTCAAGATGAGTATTCCCACCTCCTTGAGAGGGTAAGGCTCCCAGTAGACGACTGGGTTGATAGGCCAGATGTGGAAGCCCGGTAACGGGTGGAGCTGACTGGTACTAATAGGCCGAGGGCTTGTCCTCAGTTGCTCGCGTCCACTGTGTTAGTTCTGAA
>NZ_LGDB01000113.1:0-375 GCF_001279655.1 Streptomyces sp. WM6372
ACCCGGATCAGCAACCGCCCCGAAGCGGTCCCGGGGGCCCGCCGGACCTCCACCCCCGCCCCCCCCCCCCCCAGGTGCTTGCTCACCTTCTGCACCACCTCCCAGACCGTGAACAACCCGTCCACCGCCCGCAGCCGCTCGGCCAGCCCCCCCAGCCCCGAACCGCCCGTCACGTCGGCCCCGCCCCGCCCGTCATCCGAAACCCGGATCAGCAACCGCCCCGAAGCGGTCCCGGAGGTCCGCCGGACCTCCACGCTCGCCCCCCGCGCCCCCGCGTGCTTGCTCACGTTCTGCAGCAGCTCCGAGACCGTGAAGTACGCGATCCCCTCGATCGCGGCCGCGGGCCGTTCCTCCAGATCCACCCCCACCTTCACC
>NZ_LGDB01000114.1:0-370 GCF_001279655.1 Streptomyces sp. WM6372
CCTCCTCGACGAGACCGACCTGTGGCCCGACAAGAAGTTCGTGATCACGAACGTCATCGTGTCGCAGAAGTTCCTCAAGGAGCACCCGGACGTCGTCGAGGCCGTACTGGCCGGCACGGTGAAGACGAACGAGTGGATCAACGCCAACCCGGAGAAGGCGAAGGCTTCCGCCAACACGGCCCTGAAGACCCTCAGCGGCAAGGAGTTGGAGCCCGCGGTCATCGACCCGGCCTGGAAGAGCATCCTCGTCACCGACGACCCGCTGGCCACGACGCTGAAGACCGAGTCCGACTGGGCGGTCAAGGCCAAGCTCATCGAGCAGCCCGACCTCGCCGGCATCTACGACCTGACGCTCCTGAACAAGGTCCTC
>NZ_LGDB01000115.1:0-208182 GCF_001279655.1 Streptomyces sp. WM6372
GGCGCCCTGTGGGCGCTGCGCCTGCCGTCCGTCGCCGCCACCGCGCTGGCCGCCGCCGGGGTGGCCGCCGTCGCCCACCGGCTCGCGGGGGAGCGGGCCGCGCTGTGGTCCGGCGCGGCCTACGCCGTGCTGCCGCCCGTGCAGATGTACGCCCAGGAGGGCCGCTCGTACGCCCTCGTCGCGGCGGCCGTGGTGTGGGCGACGTACCTGATGCTGCGCGAGCGGTGGGTCGCGTACGCCGTGGTCATGCTGCTGGGCTGCTGGCTGCACGAGTTCGCCGTACTGGCCCTCCTCGCGCACGGGGTCAGCGCCCGGCGCTCGCGCGGCTGGCGGTGGAGCGCCGCCGCGGTGGTGGCCCTGCTGGTGCCGCTGGCCGTGGTGAGCGCCCGGCAGGCGGAGCAGCAGCTGGGCTGGCTCGGCCGGCCGAGCTGGCGGGACTGGGCGGCGTACGGGGTGGTCGCGGCGGCCTCCCTGCTGCTCGCGCGGGGCCCGGCGCTGCCGCGCGAACTGGTCCGGGTCGCCCTGCCGCTGGCCCTGATCCCGCCCGGCCTGCTGATGGCGGTCTCCCTCGTCCACCCCTGGTACGTGGACCGGTACGTGCTCTACGCGCTCGCCGGGCTCGCCCTGCTCGCCGGGACCCGGCTGGCGGCGGCCCGGGGGTGGTGGCCGTGGCTGCTGGCGGGCGCCCTGCTGGTGCCGTTCGGATGGTGGTCGCTCTGGCTGCGCACCCCCGAGAGCCGCAAGGACGACGTGCTCGCGGTGGCCGCCGCCGTACGGGAACGGGCCCGGCCGGGAGACGCCGTGCTGTTCATGCCGTCGCGGCGGCGCGAATGGCTGCTGTCCTCGCCCGAGCTGTACGCGACCCTGCGCGACCCGGCCCTGGACCGCACCCCGGCGGCTTCGCACAGCCTCCAGGGCACGGAGCTCCCCACGGCGCAGATCTGGGCCCGCCTGGTGGACGCCCCCCGGGTGGTGGCCCTCCGGGACCCGGCGGACCAGCCGCTGGACCCGTACCCCCGCGAGGCGGTCAAACGCCAGACGCTGGCCTCGCACTTCGACCTGTGCTCGGTGGACGAGGTCCGGGGCGCCCGCATCGCCGTCTACGCCCGGCCGGGCCACTGCACGTGAGCACCGCGTTCCGTGCGCGGACCCGCTAGACCCGGCGGAAGTCCAGCATGAGGAACACCTTGTCGTAGCGGCGGTCCCCGACGGCGACGAAGTCGGGGAGGCGGCCGTACTCGGTGAAGCCGAGGGAGCGGTACAGCCGGAGCGCGTGGGTGTTGTCGCCGCGGGCGTCCAGGGTGAGGACCTCGATGCCCGCGGCCCCGGCGTCCGCGACCAGGGCCGCGGTCAGCGCCCGTCCGATGCCGCGCCCGTGGGCGGCGGCGTCCACCGCGACCTTCTCCAGATCGGCGTGCGGCCGGTGCGTCGGCCGGGCGTGGCGCCGCCAGTAGCCCAGCCCGACGAGGCGGCCGCCCAGGCAGGCGACGCGCAGGGCCGCGTCCCCGGCCTCGGCCGCCGACAGCACCTGGTCGAGCAGCTGCGCGACCTCGTCCCGCGAGGGCGGGTCGACCCAGCCGAGGGCCGCGCCGCCGGCGACCAGGTCCGCCAGGACGCGGTGCACCGGCTCCGGGTCGCGGGCCCACTCGCGGCCGTCCAGGACAGTGATCGTTTCCGGCTCCATGGACGCACCCTAACGACCCCTCCCCCTTCGCTCCGCGGCCCTACCCGCCGAAGAGCGCCATCACCCGGCGGACCGCCTCGGCCACCGGGAGGCCGACCTCGCCGACCAGGAGGGCGACCCCGGAGATGCTCCCCAGGGCGCGGCGGAACGCGCCGCGCTCCACGCCGTCCTCGGTCAGGGTGTCCAGGGACTCGTCCAGGACCGCCCGGTCGTCCTCCTGGACCCGCCCCCGCAGCACCTCGACGAGGCTGATCAGTTCCTGGAGCGCCGCCCGCGGGTCCTGCGGCGCGTTGTTCTGCGTACCGATCTTGCCGATGTTGTGCGCCCCGTCGACCTTGAAGTTGTCGCCGACCTGCCCGATCCAGACGTTCTCGTCGCCGGTCAATTCCTCGCCTTTCCGACGTTGCCGGTACCGGAGACGCTGAAGTTGTCCCCGACCTGGCCGATGTAGTTGTTGACCTGCTGGTGGAAGTTGGCCTGCGGGTTGTCGATCGCCTCCATGATCATGCGGACCAGGTCGTGGGCGAGGTCCCGGTCGGTGGTGACGAGCGCCGTGTTCGGCGTACCCGCGGTCTCGATCACCAGCGCGTAGTACGTCTTGCTCAGGATGACGCCGCCCAGTTGCGCCACGAGGAGGCCGAGCAGCACGAGCGCGACGACCACCGCCCCGTCCTGGTAGTCCGACGGGAGCACGACGAGGAGGACGAACGTCAGGACGATCACGGTCACGGCGGATTTGAGGAAGCGCGCGATCGCCTGCCTGCGCGCAGGGTCGACGCTGACGGTCGTCGCCCTCGCGATGTTGTTCAGCGGATACGCCTCCGCGCCGATCCACAGGACTCTTCGACTGACGACGACATCGGTCACGACACTCTTGGCCATACGGCTCCCCCCACGCCCGGATGTAGGGCACAGGATCCTCGCCAACTCCCCTTCCAGCAAGGCGCTTTGCGGGCAATTTCGGCCCTGTAGGAGGATGTGCGGCGGGCCCCTTCGCCTGCGCGGCCCGCCGACCCACTCGGAGGTGCCGTATGACCCGGATGACCACGTCCCGCTCCGCCGCGGACGCTCCCGCCCTGCCAGGACCGCTGGTCGGGGCCGACTGGCTGGCCGGCCGGCTCGGCGAGCCGGGGCTCGTCGTGTTCGACGCCTCCGTCGGCGCCCACCGCGGCGCCGGCCGGCGGATCCCGGGGGCCCGGCCCTTCGACCTCGACGGAGCCCTGTCCGACCACGACGCCCCCGCCCCGCACACCATGCCCGGAGCCGCCGCCTTCGAGGAGGCGCTGCGCGGGCTCGGCGTCGACGGCACCAGCACCGTCGTGGTCTACGACGGCGCCGGCGTCTACTCCAGTGCGCGAGCCTGGTGGATGCTGCGCGCCATGGGCTTCGACCGGGCGGCCGTCCTGGACGGCGGACTGCCCGCCTGGACGGCCGCCGGACTGCCCGTCGAGGAGTGCGGACCCGCGTACGAGGGCCCGCGCGGCTCCTTCACGGCCCGGCCGCGGCCGGGGCTGCTCGTGGACTTCGCCGCCGTCGGGGCGGCCCTCGCCGATCCGGCGGCGCTCGTACTGGACGCCCGTACGCGCGAACGCTTCACCGGCGCGGCCCCCGAACCGCGGCCGGGGCTGCGCGGGGGCCACATGCCGGGCGCGGTGAACCTGCCGTTCGGGGACCTCCTGAGCGGCGCCGGCCTGATGCGGCCCGCCGGGGAACTCCGCGAGGCCTTCGCGGCGGTGACCGGCGACCGGGAGCGTCGGCTGTACTTCAGCTGCGGTTCGGGGGTCACGGCCTGCGTCCTGGCCCTGGGCGCCACCCTCGCCGGCTACTCCGCCCTGGCGGTCTACGACGGCTCCTGGACGGACTGGGCCATGCGCCCGGAGCTGCCGGCGGCGACGGGCTGACGGGACGGGCCCGGACCGGGCGGCCGTGGGATCGCGTGGGCAGCGGCGTAGCCCGCCCGTCGGCCGTGGCCGGCGGGGCGAAAGGTCAGGCGGCCCGACCGGAGTTCCGGACGGTCACCCCGTCCTCGGACCTCCGGTGGCCGCAGCCGGGTCACGGTCCGCCAGGCGGGAGAGGACTTTGGCGTACACGATCGTCGCCGCCGCGGAAACGGTCGCCACGGTCGCCAGCGCGAGGACGCCCAGCAGCGCCGGCCACTGGTGCAGTGCGTCGCGGCACTGCCTGTCCTCGGACAGCGGGCCGACCAGCGGCCCTCGGCACGCGGCCTTGCCCCCGAACTCGGGGCCGTAGTCGGCGAGCATCAGGAAGGCGAACCACCCCCAGATCGCCAGGGCCAGGAGCATCCACGCGATCGACCACGCCTCCATACGGCGTGCGCGCCGGTGTTCCCGTTCGGCACGCGCCGCTGAGGCCTGGGAAGCCTGTGGGGCCTTTGGGGCCTGTGCGGGATCGGGCGCTCGCTGGGCCGCCACGTCGGCCGGCACGTCGGCAGTCATGCTCTCCCCTTCTCAGGCGACGGTGAACGGACGGCAGTTCATCACACCGCGCGGGTCCAGCACGGTGTCGCCCCCCTGCACGGAAGGGGGCAGCAGGACGGTGGCGGGGGTGTTCGCCCCGGGCGAACGGGGAGTGGGGAACATTGGGCGGCGCACATGCATTGAGTCGGCATAGCTCAACTTCACTGCCGGAGGGAAGATCATGGCTTCGACGTCCGTAACGCTCACTCTGCCCGTGCTGCCGCTCGACGACGAGGTCGTGCTGCCTGGGATGGTCGTTCCGCTGGACCTGTCCGATGCCGAGGTGCGGGGGGCCGTCGAGGCCGCCCAGGCGGCGGTCCGCAGCGGCAAGCCCCGGGTGCTGCTCGTACCGCGGGTCGACGGGAAGTACGCCGGCACCGGTGTGCTCGGGACCGTCGAGCAGGTGGGGCGGCTGTCCGACGGTGACCCGGGCGCGCTGATCCGCGGTGTCGGCCGCGTCCGGATCGGGGCCGGGACCACCGGGCCCGGCGCCGCGCTCTGGGTCGAGGGCGAGAGCGTCGACGAGAGGCTGCCCGATCCGCTGCCGGGGTCGGTCACCGAGCTCGTCAAGGAGTACAAGGCGCTCGCCACCAGCTGGCTCAAGAAACGCGGGGCCTGGCAGGTCGTGGACCGCGTCCAGCAGATCGAGGGCGTCTCGGCCCTCGCCGACAATTCCGGGTACTCGCCCTTCCTGACCGTCGCGCAGAAGGTCGAGCTGCTGGAGACCGCCGACCCGGTCGCCCGGCTCAAGCTGGCCATCACCTGGCTGCGCGACCACCTCGCCGAGCAGGACGTCGCCGAGTCCATCGCCAAGGACGTCCAGGACGGCGTCGAGAAGCAGCAGCGCGAGTTCCTGCTGCGCCGCCAGCTGGAGGCCGTCCGCAAGGAACTGCGCGAACTCAACGGAGAGAAGGACGGCGAGGAGTCCGACGACTACCGGACCCGCGTCGAGGGCGCCGACCTGCCCGAGAAGGTACGGGAGGCCGCGCTCAAGGAGGTCGACAAGCTGGAGCGGTCCAGCGACCAGTCCCCGGAGGGCTCCTGGATCCGCACCTGGCTGGACACCGTGCTGGAACTGCCCTGGAACGAGCGGACCGAGGACGAGTACGACATCCGCGGCGCGCGGGCCGTCCTGGACGCCGAGCACGCCGGGCTGAGCGACGTGAAGGACCGCATCACCGAGTACCTCGCCGTGCGCAAGCGGCGTTCCGAGCGCGGCATGGGCGTCATCGGCGGCCGCCGCGGCGGCGCCGTACTGGCGCTCGTCGGCCCCCCCGGCGTCGGCAAGACCTCCCTCGGGGAGTCCGTCGCCCACGCGATGGGCCGCAAGTTCGTGCGCGTCGCCCTCGGCGGCGTCCGCGACGAGGCCGAGATCCGCGGCCACCGGCGTACGTACGTCGGCGCCCTGCCCGGCCGGATCGTACGGGCCATCAAGGAAGCCGGTTCCATGAACCCGGTCGTCCTGCTCGACGAGATCGACAAGGTCGGGTCGGACTTCCGCGGAGACCCGGCGGCCGCGCTGCTGGAGGTCCTGGACCCCGCCCAGAACCACACCTTCCGGGACCACTACCTGGAAGTGGAGCTGGACCTGAGCGACGTGGTGTTCCTGGCCACCGCCAACGTCCTGGAGGCCATCCCGGAGGCGCTCGCCGACCGCATGGAGCTCGTGCGCCTCGACGGGTACACCGAGGACGAGAAGGTCGTCATCGCCCGCGACCACCTGCTGCCCCGCCAGCT
This sequence comes from Streptomyces sp. WM6372, assembly GCF_001279655.1. Classification (NCBI taxonomy): domain Bacteria; kingdom Bacillati; phylum Actinomycetota; class Actinomycetes; order Kitasatosporales; family Streptomycetaceae; genus Streptomyces; species Streptomyces sp. WM6372. Next base: position 5,899 of record NZ_LGDB01000115.1, read on the forward strand.
GGAGCGCGCCGGACTCGGCGCCGACGAGGTCGTGCTGGAGGAGGACGCCCTGCGCAAGCTGGCCGGGGAGTACACCCGCGAGGCCGGCGTCCGCACCCTGGAGCGCTCCATCGCCCGCCTGCTGCGCAAGGTGGCCTCCCAGCACGAGCTGGGGGAGCGGGAGTTGCCGCTGAGCGTCGGCGCCGACGACCTGCGCGGGCTCATCGGACGCCCGCACCACGTCCCGGAGTCCGCCCAGGACCCCGCCGAGCGGCGCACCGCCGTCCCCGGCGTGGCCACCGGGCTCGCCGTGACCGGCGCGGGCGGCGACGTCCTCTTCGTCGAGGCCTCGCTGGCCGACCCCGAGACGGGGGCCGCGGGACTCACCCTCACCGGCCAGCTCGGCGACGTGATGAAGGAGTCGGCGCAGATCGCGCTCAGCTTCCTGCGCTCGCACGGCGCGGAGCTGGAACTTCCGGTCGCCGACCTGAAGGACCGGGGCGTGCACATCCACTTCCCGGCGGGCGCGGTGCCGAAGGACGGCCCGAGCGCGGGCATCACGATGACCACGGCGCTCGCCTCGCTGCTCTCCGGGCGGCAGGTGCGGACCGACGTGGCCATGACCGGCGAGGTCTCGCTGACCGGGCGCGTCCTGCCGATCGGCGGGGTCAAGCAGAAGCTGCTGGCCGCACACCGGGCCGGTCTGACCACCGTGATCATCCCGAAGCGGAACGAGGCCGACCTGGACGACGTCCCGTCCGAGGTGCTGGAGGGCCTGGAGGTCCACCCGGTGACGGACGTGCGCCAGGTCCTGGAACTGGCCCTCGCGGCGGACGCCGTCCCGGTGACCGCCGCCGCCTGACCGGCCCGTCCGACCGGCAGCCCGACCGGCCCGGCGGCTGCGGCCGCCGGCCGGAGCGTACGGCCCGGAATCCTCCCCCAGACTCCGTCCGGGGGAGGGTCCCGGGCCGGTGGCGCGCCCGCTGCGAAATACTGGTGCCTCGGGACACCATCGATGGGAGCGGACGTGCACGGAAGCGAAGACCAGGAGTTCCTCGCCCTGGAGCGGGAGCTGTCCGTCTTCCTCCGGCGCGCCCGGGCCTCGTCCGGGGAGATGGCGCGCGCGCTCCATCCCGAGCTGGAGCCGGCCGCGTACGGGCTGCTCGTACGGCTGGAGGCCGCGGGCCGTCAGCGGGCCACCGAGCTCGCCGCGTACTTCGGGGTCGGCAAGGCCACCATGAGCCGGCAGCTGCGGGCCCTGGAGGTGCTGGGGCTGGTGGCGCGCGAGCCGGATCCGGCCGACGGCCGGGCCTTCCTCGTCGGCCTCACGGACGAGGGCAGGGAGCGGTTCCTGCGCGTACGGGGGGCCCGGCGCGAGCAGTACATGCGCAAGCTCGCCGACTGGGACCGGGGAGAGGTCGCGGAACTGGCCCGGCTCCTCCATCAGTTGAACCAGGGCGAGGAGTAGCCGCCCGAGCGGCCACGGCGGCCACGGCGGCGGCCACGGCCGCCGCCGCACCTACACCTACAACTCCGCGTACGCCGCCGAGGCGTCGTCGTGGCGCTTGCCGCGCGCGCGGGGGCGGTCCGGGTCCGACTCCAGGGTGCGGACCCGGGCGATCAGGGACTCCGCGCCCTCCTTCCGGAGCACCGCGAGGCACTGGGCCCAGTCGCCCTCCCCGAACGTGTCCGTCCACCGGCTCGCCCCGTCGGTCAGCGCCGCCAGCGCCCGGACCCGCTCGCGCGGGGTCCGGCCCGTCACCGCCCGGGAGGCGACGTCCGGGTCCGCCGCCGCCGTGAAGAAGCCGCCCTCCGCGTTGCGCAGCGCGTCCGCCGAGGCCTGCGTCCGCAGCAGCTCGCGCGGGATCCGGTCCAGCCGGTCGTCGAGCACCGCCGTCACCTCACCGCCGGGCGCTTGGAGGAGCAGTACGGAATCCGAGAGCACGAGGTGCTCCACGTACTCCTCGTCCCACCGCGCCATCACCACCGTCGCCTGCGGGGTCCGTACGTGAGAAAGGTCACAGGTTTCCCGGTGCGCGTCGGCCGTGCCGCGGATGGACTCCGCCAGGATCCGGTCCAGCGGCATGTCCCGCCGCGATCCGGACAGTTCGGTCAATCGGCCTCCGAGCCGGGCCGCGAACCAGGGCACGCCGTGCGAACACCCCACCTCGCCGCCCGGCGGGGTGACCCCGTCCAGGGCGACCAGGACTCCGCCGCCCGCGGCGGGTATCGCCGCCGATAGCCAGTCCTCGTTGGGGCGTTCCGGGTTGCCGGGGGCCGAGGCGAGGTCGATGCGCATACGGACATTCTGCCCGCCCCGCGGGCGCCGGAGTGCCGGAATGGAGCGAAAGGTCCGTACCAATAAAGAGGCCGTCGGATGTACGGCATCCGTGCGGCCGGCGCGGTGCTCGGCGGGCCCGTGGCGGCTGTGGGCGGGCATATTGCCAAAGCCCTCACCGATCTTTCAACCACCCGTCCATGACGGACCCCTGTGGGAGCACCGCCGAGTTGGTCGCCAACTCATCCGTGATGTTCACTCGTTCGAGTGGCCGGGTGGGCGATGTCAGGCTCTCTCCCCAACACACTGCAAAGGTCTGAGGCGGTACGAGGGGGCAGGGGGCGTTTACTTGTTGACCGGCCGTTACCTCGGCCACACGAGTAGACGAGCACGAGCACACGTACAGGATTGCGAGCACCGGTGCAGAAGAAGCGGTCTCGGAAGAACGGCACCGCCACCGACGGACCAGCCCCCGCAGGACGTCCCGTCCGCGTGCGCAGCAGGCTCGTCATCGGCGTAGCCGTCGCCGGCCTCACCGTCCTCGCGGCCGGCGCCCCAGCCGTGGTCTCCGCGACACGGGAGCTGAACGACTCCCAGCAGCTGGTCACGCTCGCCGAGCAGACCCAGCACACCCTCACCCTCGCGCACCTCCTCGGCGACGAGCGCGACGCCGTCGTCGAGTACGTGGCCAAGGGCCGCCCCGGCGCCCAGGCGAAGGGCCCCGTCCAGGAGCGCACCGCGCTCACCGACCGCCAGCTCACCGAGGTCCAGAACGAGGCCGACGAGACGCTCGCCCGCGCCATCGGCCGCGTCCAGGCCGTCCGCACCGAGGCCGTCGACGGCAAGGGCAGCGCCCTCGCCGCCCAGCAGGCGTACGCGGGCGTCATCGCGGAACTGCTCGCGCCGGGGGACCGGCTCGCCGAGCTGACCCCGCCGCGCGCCGTCGCCGCCCTCGCCACCACCCGCCCGCTGGCCCCCCTCGGCCAGGCCGTCGAACAGGCCTCCGCCACCCGCGGACTGCTGCTCGCCGCGCTGGCCGTCCCCCGCGGCGAGCAGCCCTCCAACACGGCCGCCGCGGACGAACTCAGCACCGCCGCCCAGCGGGCCCGCGTACGGGAGCAGGCCGCGCTCGACGACTTCAACCGGGTCGCACGGCCCGACGTACGCCAGATCCTCGCCGCCACCGTCACCGGACCCGACGTCAAGACGGCCGACGACTACCTCAAGCGGCTCACCGAACGGCCCACGCTGTCCACGGCCGACCGCCGGCTCGACGGCGCCGCCGTCGCCCCGTCGCTCACCGCCCGCATCGACCGGATGCGCTCCGTCGAGGCCACCCTCGCCGGGCAGCGGGCCACCGCGCTCGCCACCCTGCGCGACGACGACGTGACCCGGCTGGAGATGCTGGTCGCGGTCCTCGGCCTGCTGTTCCTCGTCGCCGTCGGCTTCTCCACGGCCGTCGCGCGCTCGCTGACGCGGCCGCTGTCCGTACTGCGCCGCGGCGCGGCCCGGCTGGCCACCCCGGAGGGCTCGGTCGAGCCGGTCCGCTTCACCGGCCGCAACGACGAGTTCGCCGAGGTTGTACGCCACCTCAACGCGGTCCGCGACCAGACCGTCTCCCTGCACACCCGGATCGCCGGCCTCGACGCCGACGGCCGCCGGCTCATCGGCCGCAACGAGGCGCTCTCCGCGGCCCGCGATGCGCTGGAGCAGGAACTGACCGCGGGCCGCGAGACGCTGGAGCAGGAGCTGACGCAGCTGCGGGCCCACCTCGAAGAGCACCGCCGCATCATGTCGACGACGTCGGTCTCGCTCTCGCTGCGCACGCTCGGGCTCGTGGAGCGCCAGCTCGCGGTCATCGAGGAGCTGGAGTCCAAGGAGCAGGACCCGGACCGGCTGGCGACCCTGTTCAAGCTGGACCACCTGGCGACGGTCATGCGCCGCCACAACGAGAACCTGCTGGTCCTGGCCGGCCAGGAGCACGGCCACGGCGCCGGTGCCGGGCCCGTCCCGCTGGTCGACGTGATGCGCGCCGCGGTCAGCGAGATCGAGCGCTACGAGCGCGTCGACCTGGCGGCGCTGCCGCCGTTCACGCAGGTCGCGGGGCACGCGGCCGACGACATCTCGCACGTGCTCGCCGAACTGCTGGAGAACGCGACGACGTTCTCGCCGCCCGAGGCGAAGGTACGGGTCTCCGGCTGGCTGCTCGACTCGGGTGACGTGGTGCTCTCCGTCATGGACCAGGGCATCGGTGTCACCGGCGACCGGCTGGAGGCGCTGAACGCCCGCCTGGCCACGCCGGAGGCGTACGACGAGGAGCCGGAGGCCGAACACGGCCTGGGCCTCGGCCTGTACGTGGCGGGCCGCCTCGCGGCCCGGCACGGGGTCACGGCCGAGCTGCGCGCCGGCCGGCACGCGGGCACGGAGGCCCTCGTGGTCGTCCCGGCCTCGCTGCTCCCGGCCACGCCGCCGAGCTCGCCGGTGCACACGTACGCCACGCCGGCGCCGGGTGTGCCGGAACTGCGGCTGCCGGGTGTGATCGCGGAGGCGAACGAGAACACGATCCCGGGGCGGCGGATGCCGGAGCCCCCGGCGGTGGAGCGGGAGGCGGAGGCGTCGGCGCAGGCCGGCCCGGCCCCCGCCCCGGCTGCCGAGCCCTTCCGGGACCCGGGCCCGGAGGCGGACGCCGAGCTGCTGCGGGGCATGGAGTGGGACCCGGACCCGGCCGTAACGGATGTCGCGGACGAGCTGATGGCTGCGGGTACGGACCCGGACCCGGACGCGGATCCGGCTTCGGAGGCGGCTCCGGACGTGGATCCGGCCCCGGACCTCGCGCCGGCCGTGGAGCCGGCCCCGGTCTCGGAGTCGGCCCCCGTCTCGGAGCCGGACCCGGTCTCGGACCAGGACACGGCCCCGGCCCCGTCCCCGGCCCCTGACCCCGCCCCGGAGTCGGACTTCGCGCCGGGCGCGAGCCTGGCTCCGGACTTCGGGCCGGACCTGGCCGGGGGGCTGGAGCCCGACGCGGACCGGCACGCCCTGGCGGAGGTCGGCCAGCTGCCGCCCGCCGACCAGGTGTTCACCGCCGGCCAGGGCTTCGGGGACCCCGCGGACGTACTGCCTCCGGCCGACCAGGTGTTCACCGCGCCCGGCGGACCGGCCCCGGCGGAGGAACTGCTGGCCCGGGTCGTTCCGGACGCCGCCCCGGCGGCGGAGCCCGAGCTTCCGGGCGCCGACCAGGCGCTCACCGCGGCCGGCAGCCCCGAAGAGGTCCCGGGCGAGCCCGATCCCGGCGAGGAACTCCTCGCCCGGGTCGTCCCCGACGCGGGACCGGAGGGTTTCGCCGGGCCCGACCCCGACCCGGCGTCCCCCGACCGGCTGCCCGATGCCGGCCCGCGGGCCGACGTACCGGAAGCAGGACTGCCGCTGCCCGGGGAGTCCGCCACCGCCGTCGCCCCCGACGGCCCGGCGGAGCCCCACCGGCACGCGCCCGACGAGGCCGACTGGGTCCCCCGGCAGGGGAGCCACCCCGACTCCGGGCCGGAGGCGGCCGTCACCGACAAGGGGCTGCCCAAGCGGACCCCGCGCACGGTGGGCGCGAGCCGCCCCGAGGCCGTACGGCCGCCCGCGCCGGCGCGCCGCGTCGACGCCGACGAGCTGCGCCGCCGGCTCGGCGGCTTCTACCAGGGGACGCGGGACGGACGGCGCGTCGTGGCCGCCGAGCTCGCACAGGACACCGACCAGGGGGACACCGCACAGGAGGCACGCACATGACCGCGCCCAGTACGTACGGACTGAGCACCCAGGCCCGCAACCTGCAGTGGCTGCTGACCGACCTGGTCGAGGAGGTGCCCGGCGTCAACTCCGTCGCCGTCGTGTCCTCGGACGGGCTCCTGCTGCTGTCCTCCGACCCCGGGGGAGCGGCCGCGGGCGCGAACCCCGCGCGCACCAAGGGCCCGCGCGGCGCCTCCGCCGACCTGGCGACCATCGTCTCCGGCCTCGGCAGCCTCACCACGGGCGCCGCCGAGCTCATGGAGGGCGGCGCGGTCAAGCAGACGATGGTGGCCATGGAGCACGGCTCCGTCTTCGTCATGGCCATCAGCGACGGCTCGCTGCTCGGCGTGCACGCCACCCCCGACTGCGACATGAGCGTGGTGGCGTACCACATGGCCCTGTTCGTCGGCCGGGCCGGCCACGTCCTGACCCCCGAAGTCCGCAGCGAGCTGCGCCAGTCGATGGAGAAGACCCCGTGAGGAGTACGGCCCCGGCGGCGTCCGCGTCGGCGTCCGACCGCCTGCCGATACGCGGAGCCGACCGCCGGCCCGCCCGCGTCCGTCCGTACTCCCTCACGGCCGGCCGCACCCGCTTCGCGCAGGTCCTGCACGTGGAGACGTTCGTCGCCGCCTGCGACACCCGGGCGTCGGAGCCGCAGCGGCCCGACCCCGACGACCGCATGCCCGAGATGCCGGCGATCGTCGAGGTCTGCCGCCGCATGCGCACCATCGCGGAGATATCCGCGCTGCTGAAGCTGCCGCTCGGGGTGGTCCGCGTCCTGGTCAGCGACCTCGCCGACCAGGGACGGATACGCGTCTACGGGACGGGGCACGGCCCCGGGCGACCCGAACGCGCGCTGCTGGAAAGGGTGCTCAGTGGTCTTCGCAGTCTCTGACCCGCCCGTCGGCACACCCGCCGGCACGCCCGGCCACGCCGGGACCGGCCTGGACGACGAGCCCGTCCAGCCCTGGCAGTACGACCGCTCCCGCGCGCCCGTCGCCGTCAAGGTGCTGGTCGCGGGCGGCTTCGGCGTCGGCAAGACCACCTTCGTGTCCTCCGTCTCCGAGATCACCCCGCTGCGCACCGAAGCCGTGATGACCCAGGCCGGCGCTCCGACGGACGACCTGTCCGGCACCCCGGACAAGAGCACCACCACCGTCGCGATGGACTTCGGCCGCGTCACCCTCGCCGACGACCTCGTGCTGTACGTGTACGGGACCCCGGGCCAGGAGCGCTTCTGGTTCATGTGGGACGACCTGGTGCGCGGCGCCGTCGGCGGCATCGTCCTGGCCGACACGCGCAGGCTGCGCGACTGCTTCCCGGCGCTCGACTACTTCGAGAGCTGCGGGCTCCCGTACGCGGTCGCCGTGAACCACTTCGAGGGCTCGCACGCGTACGAGCCGCAGGACGTGCGCGAGGCGCTGACCGTACCGCCGCACGTGCCGGTGCTGATCATGGACGCGCGGCGCCGCGACACGGTCGTCGAATCCCTCGTGACGCTGGTGGGCCACGCGCTGGACGCGACCCCCGAATAGGTCCCCGCCACCGCCGAAGCGTCGAACCGCCGAATTTCCGAAGCACCGAAGCGCCGAACCGCACACCCGAATCGAGAACGTGAGATGCGCAAGATACTCGTCGTGGGGGCCGGCCAGTCCGGTCTCCAGCTCGCCCTCGGCCTCCAGGCGAAGGGGTACGAGATCACCCTCATGTCCAACCGGACGGCGGACGAGATCCGCACCGGGCGGATCATGTCCACGCAGGTCATGTTCGACACGGCGCTCCAGCACGAGCGCGACCTCGGGCTGAACTTCTGGGAGCGGCACGCCCCGCGGATCGAGGGCATCGGCGTCTCCGTGGCCGCCCCGGACGGCTCGCGCCCCGTCGACTGGCTCGGCCGCCTCAAGGGGTACGCGCAGTCCGTCGACCAGCGCCTGAAGATGGCCGGCTGGCTCGACGTCTTCGTACAGCGCGGCGGACAGCTGGTGATCCACGGCGCGTCCGTCGCCGACCTGGACTTCTTCTCCCGTACGTACGACCTGGTGCTGGTCGCCGCCGGCAAGGGCGAGCTGGTGTCGATGTTCGGGCGGGACGCGGCGCGTTCCCCGTACGACGCACCGCAGCGCGCGCTGGCGGTCTCGTACGTGCACGGGCTCGAACCGCGCCCCGAACACCCGGAGACGGAAGCGGTGCGCTGCAACCTGGTCCCGGGGGTGGGCGAACTGTTCGTGATGCCCGCGGTGACGACGTCGGGGCGGGCGGACATCCTCTTCTGGGAAGGACTCCCGGGCGGCCCGCTCGACGTGTTCCGCGGGGTGAAGGACCCGGCCGAACACCTCGCGCTCACGCTGGAACTGATGGAGAAGTTTACGCCCTGGGAGCACGCGCGGGCGGCGGACGTGGAGCTGACGGACGCGGGCGGCACGCTGGCCGGCCGGTACGCGCCGGTGGTCCGCAACCCGATCGGGCGGCTGCCGGGCGGCGGGCTGGTGCTGGGCGTCGCCGACGTGGTCGTCGCGAACGACCCGATCACCGGCCAGGGCTCCAACTCCGCGTCCAAGTGCGCGGCCTCGTACCTGTCGTCGATCCTGATGCACGGGGACAAGCCGTTCGACGAGGCCTGGATGAAGGCCACCTTCGACAAGTTCTGGTTCGCGACGGGCAAGCCGGTGACCCAGTGGACGAACGCGATGCTGGGCGTCCCGCCGGAGCACGTGCTGAACCTGATCGGGGCGGCCGGGCAGTTCCAGCCGGTGGCGGATCGTTTCGCCAACGGCTTCGACAACCCGGCCGACTTCGACGCGTACTTCTACGACCCCGAGGACGCGCAGGACTACCTGTCGGAGGTCGCGTCGTCGGCCGGAGCCTCCTCGGCGGAGTAGCCGGCGTCGCCGCCGTCCGTCGGCGGGGCCGCGGGGAGCGGCGGTGCGGTGAACTCGGCGAGCGGGGCCGCGTCCGGATCGGGCCGTACGGCGCCGAGCAGCGGATTGGCCGCGATGGGGGACACCTTGACCTTCGCGCCGGGGCGCGGGGCCTGGATCACCTTTCCGTCGCCGACGTACAGGGCCACGTGGGTCGCGGTCGGGAAGTAGACCACCAGATCGCCGGGGCGCAGCTCGTCCAGGGGCACCTTGGGCAGCTGCGCCCACTGTTCCTGGCTGGTCCGGGGGATGGACCGGCCGGCGTGCGCCCAGGCCTGTGAGGTGAGCCCGGAGCAGTCGAAGGACCCGGGCCCCTCGGCGCCCCACACGTACGGTTTGCCGAGCTGCTCGGTGGCGTAGGTCAGGGCGGCGCCGCCGGCGGCCGTGGGCGTACGGGGGGTGTCCGCGAGCCGGCCGGATCCGAGCAGCTCCCGCTGCGCGGTGGCGGTGTTCGCGGCCTCGCGGGAGCCGAGCCCGGCGAGCTGCTCGGGGGTGAGCGAGGCGAGGACCTGCTCGACCTGCCTGAGCTTGAGTTCGGCCTCCTGTTTGTGCCGCTTGCGCTGCGCGGTCAGGGTCTGGCGGGCGTCGAGGGACTTGCGGGCGGCGGTGGCGAGGAGGTCGGCCCGGTGCTCGCTGCGGGTGAGCCGGGTCAGCACCCCGGCCCGCCGGGCGCCCTCGCGGGCGGCGAGCCGCCGCTGGTCCTGGGCGGCCTGGGGGTCGCCGGTGAGCAGCATCCGGGCGTACGGGGAGAAGCCGACGGCGCCCTGGTACTGCTCCCGCGCCACCCGCCCCGCGGCGGCCTTCTCGGCGCCGAGGTCGGTACGGGCCTTCGCGAGCTCGGCACTGAGCCGCCGCTCCTCGTCCTGCCCGGCCTTGAGGGCGAGCTCGGTGGCCTTGTACCCCTCGGCGGCGGCTTCGGCGTCCCGGTAGAGACCCTGCAGCCGCGTGAGCAACTCCCCGACACCGAGCCCCTGAAGGGCGGCGGCCCCTGCACCGCCGGGCCCCTGGGGGGTGGTGGTCCCTGTGGTGCCGGGCCCCTGGAGGGTGGTGGTCCCTGTGGTGCCGGGCGCCTGAGGGGTGGTGGTACCTGCGACGCCGGGTCCGGGCGGCGCGCCGGCGCCTCCGGTGCCGGGGCGGGGAGCGGCGGCGGTGCCTGCGTCGGCGGGGCCCCGTGTGGTGGCTGCGTCCGCGGTGCCGGGGTTCCGGGTGGCGCCTGCGCCCGCGGTGCCGGCTCGCTGCCGGTCGGTGGCATCCGCCGCGCCGGTGGCCCGCGCGCCGGCTCCGTCCCCTGAGCCGGGCCGCTGAGAGGCGGTGGCCCCGCGGGCGCCGGGGGTCCGCCCGGAGGCGCCGTCTCCTGGGTCGGGGTTCTGCGTCGTCTCGGCGGCGTCCGCCGAGCCGTGGGCCTGCCGGGCGGTGGCGCCTCCGGGGGCGGCGGGTTCTGCGGTGGCACGGGGCTGCCGGGTCGTGGCGGCGGCCGAGTCCGCCAGGAAGTCGGGTACGGACCCGGCGTGGGTGACGGGGAGCGGCCCGGCCGACACGAACAGGGCGGCGATACAGGCGGCACGGAGCACGCGGCGTGACATGTGATCACCTCCAGGCCGCCGATGCTGCCATGCCCGGTATGACAAATTCCCCACCCGGAACGGCCAGTTCCCCACACCCACCCGTCCGGCCCACCGCTGCCGGGCCGCTGCCGCCCGTCCGGCCCCCCGGGTACGCCCCGGCCAACACCCCACCCACCCCCGACCCCGGCCGGTTCGGCCCCCGGCGCATCCGGCCCCCTGCTGCCGGAGGCGCCGACCCGTCCGGCCCCTGGGCACGGGTCCGGGCGCAGCCCTGGGGGCACCTCCCAGCGGTGGCCGGGGGAGAAACGGAGAAAGGGCGGGGCGGGGAGAAAGCCCCAAGCGCAGCGGGGCCCGCGCCACCGACCGGTACGGGCATCCGCCCCGGGTGTAGCCCGTGCCGGGCCGTCAGGAGTGGAGGAGGCGGGTTTTGGCCTCCTTGAACTCCTGGGGGGTGAGGAGGCCTTCCTTGGCCAGGTCGGCCAGTTGTGCCAGCTCCGTGGCCAGGCCGGTCGGCGGGGGCGTGGTCCGGCTGCCGCCGCTGGGCATCCGGCTGTCCGGAGCGGCCGACTTGGCTGGAGCCGTTTCGGGTCCTGACGTCCCCCGTCCCGCCGCCTGTGGGCCGGCGGGCTCGGCTCCCGGGCCCCCGGGGCCGGAGGACCCGGCGCCGGGCGCGTCGGAATCGGCGGACTGCGCCACCGGCGGCCGGCCCGCCGCTCGGGCGAGGAGGCCTTGGAGGAGGGGGCGGCCCGTGGGGCGGCGGGCCGGGTCCACTCTCGTGCCGACCGGGCGGATGAACATCAGGCCGCCTCCGTCCGCTCCGGCGGGATCCGGACCGAGCCCACGATGCGCCCGCCCGCCGCCCGTACGGCGATCGCCGCGTCCTCGGCCCACACGTGCTCCACGAGCAGCAGCAGCGCGCAGCTGCCCCGCTCCAGCAGCTCCGCCGACTCCTCGACGTCCTCCGCCCCGATCAGCTGCGCGGCCTCCCGGTGCCGCAGCAGCCCCTGCAGCTCCATGAACTCGTCGAACTCCGCCGCCAGCACCGAACCCGCCGCCGTCTTGGTGACCACGAGCCCGTCGATCAGCCGTACGACCCCCGCCTTGCGCAGCCCCATCACGGCCTCGACCGCCGGCACCCGCAGCTGCTCCTCCGGGAAGGCCAAGACGATGAATTCCACTGGTCCCATGTCTCGCCGCTCCCACTCGTGACCGATTCTGACTGCTCCTCGGCACTCTATGACATAAGCGGACATACCATCCGTCCGCTTGCTACGTTTCCGATATGACCGCTCTGACGGCAGAGGTGGCGGAGCCCGCGCCGCCCCCGCCCCCCGACGGCTCCGCGTCCGCGCGCAGAGGCGTCGAGCTGACGCTCCTCGTGGGGGCCGTCCTCATCTGCGTCCTGGGCCACCTCTACGTCGGCCTCGCCACCACCGGCCGCGCCCCCGGGTCCGCCGGCCGCTACGCCGCCGGGCTCGGGGGCGCGGCCCTGCTCGCGCACCTCGCCGTCCGCTTCCGGGCCCCGTACGCCGATCCGCTCGTCCTGCCCATCGCCGTCCTGCTCAACGGACTCGGCCTGGTCCTGATCCAGCGACTCGACCTCGCCACTCCCGCCCACCTCACCGCCGGTGACCAACTGCGCTGGTCGGCGCTGGGCGTGGTCCTGTTCGTCCTCGTCGTCGTGCTGCTGCGCGACCACCGGGTGCTCCAGAAGTACGCGTACCTCTCCGTGGCCGGCGCCCTCGTCCTGATGCTCGTCCCCGTCTTCTTCCCGGCGGTCAACGGGGCGCACATCTGGATCCGGTTCGCCGGACTCTCCTTCCAGCCCGGCGAGTTCGCCAAGATCCTGCTCGCCGTCTTCTTCGCCGCCTACCTCGCCGCGAACCGCACCGCCCTCGCCCTCACCGGCCGCCGGCTCTTCTGGAAGCTGCGCCTCCTGCCCGGCCGGGTCCTCGGCCCGATCCTCGCGATCTGGCTGCTCAGCGTCGGCGTGCTCGTCCTGGAGCGCGACCTCGGGACCTCCCTGCTCTTCTTCGGGCTCTTCGTCGTCATGCTGTTCACCGCCACCGGCCGGATCGGCTGGATCGCGATCGGGCTGCTGCTCGCCGCGCTGGGCGCGTACGCCGTCGGCGCGCTGGAGCCGCATGTGCACAGCCGCGTCGAGGACTGGCTGAATCCCTTCGCCTCCATCGAGAGGGGGGAAGGACCGGGCCAGCTCGCCCAGTCCCTCTTCGCCTTCGCCGCCGGCGGGCTGCTCGGTTCCGGGCTCGGCCACGGGCAGTCCTTCCTCATCGGCTTCGCCGCCAAGTCGGACTTCGTCCTCGCCACCGCCGGCGAGGAGCTCGGCCTCGTCGGCATCACCGCGATCCTGCTGCTCTACGGACTCCTCGTCCACCGGGGATTCCGCGCCGGGCTCGCGCTGCGCGACCCCTTCGGCCGGCTCCTCGCCACCGGGCTCGCCTCGATCGTGGCGCTCCAGGTGTTCGTCATCGCCGGGGGAGTCACCGGGCTGATCCCGCTCACCGGCATGGCCATGCCCTTCCTCGCCCAGGGCGGCTCCTCCGTCGTCACCAACTGGGTCATCGTCGCGCTGCTCGTCCGGCTCGGCGACAGCGCCCGCCGGCCCCGCCCGGCCGAAGGGGGCGGCGCGTGATCCGGTACATCCGCTGGTGCGCGTACTTCTGCGCGCTGCTGCTCGCCGCCCTGCTCGTCAACGTGGCCCGGGTGCAGGTCTGGGAGGCCGCCGCGTACGGGGCGAACCCGGCCAACAAGCGCCCCGCCATCGAGCGCTACGCCGAGCCCCGCGGGGACATCCTGGTCGACGGGCGGCCCGTCACCGGATCCCGGGACAGCGGGCAACTGCTGCGCTACGAGCGGACGTACGCGAACGGGCCGCTGTACGCGCCGGTCACCGGGTTCTCCTCGCAGACGTTCGGGACCAGCCTCCTGGAGCGGGCCGAGGACGCGATCCTCTCGGGCACCGATCCGGGGCTCTCGGCCTTCCCGCTCTGGTACGACCTGGCCCGCGGCCGTCCGTCCGGCGGCAACGCGGAGACCACCGTACGGTCCGGCCCGCAGCTGGCCGCGTACACCGGGCTGGCGGGCCGGCGCGGCGCGGCCGTCGCCCTGGAGCCCGCCACCGGCAGGATCCTCGCGCTGGTCAGCAGCCCCTCCTACGATCCGGCGGCGCTCTCCGGCACCGGCGGGCCCGTCAAGACGGCCTGGGCCCGGCTGAACACGGACCCCGCCCGGCCGATGCTGAACCGGGCGCTGCGCGAGACGTACCCGCCCGGCTCCACCTTCAAGATCGTGACGGCGGCCGCGGCCCTGGACGCGGGCGTGGTCACCGATGTGGACGCGCCCACGCAGACCCCCGACCCCTACCCGCTGCCCGGCACCAGCACCCTCCTGCCGAACGCGGCCACCGGCTGCCAGGACGCCTCGATGGCGGAGGCGGTGCAGTGGTCCTGCAACACGGTGATGGCGAAGATCGGGGTACGGGTCGGACTGCGCGCGATGGTGGACGCGGCGCGCCGGTTCGGGTTCAACGAGGAGGGGCTGCGGGTGCCGGCCTGGGTGTCGCGGTCGAACTTCGACACGGACATGAGCCCGGACCAGCTGGCGCTGTCCTCGATCGGGCAGTTCAACACGACGGCGACGCCGCTCCAGATGGCGATGGTCGCGGCGGCGGTCGCGAACGGCGGCGAGCTCAAGTCCCCGTACCTCGTCGAGCGGACCACCCAGGACGACGGGGACCAGGTCCGGCGCGGGCAGCAGCACGGCCTGGGCCGGGCGATGAACCCGGCGACCGCGCTGCGGCTGCAGGAGATGATGGTGCAGGTGGTGGAGAACGGCACCGGGCGCAACGCCGGTTTCCCGGGTGCGGTGGTCGGCGGCAAGACCGGCACCGCGCAGCACGGCGTCGGGAACGCGGGGACCCCGTACGCGTGGTTCATCGGCTGGGCGAAGGCCGAGGACGCGCCGCAGCCGGGGGTGGCGGTGGCGGTGGTGGTCGAGGACGCGGAGGCGCACCGCGGGGACATCAGCGGCAACGGCGCGGCCGCCCCGATCGCCCGGGCGGTGATGGAGGCGGCACTCGCCGCCCGCTGAGCCCGGGCCGGTTGAGCCCGGCCGGTCGAGCCCGGCCGGTTCCTGCGGATCCGCCCCTGCGCGGAATCCGCCCCTATGCGGGATCCGCTCCCTCCGCGGGATCCGCCCCCTCCGCGATCGTCGCCTCCACCTCCGCCACCCGGTCCGCCTCCTCCGCCGCGAAGCGCTCGCGGTCCAGTGCCTCGGCGATCTCCTCGTCCTGGCCCATCAGCAGGTCCAGGTTGGAGTCGCCCATCTCGAAGACGCCCATGTCCAGGTACGCCTTCTGCAGCCGCTCGCCCCACAGCCCGATGTCCTTCACGCACGGCACGATCCGGCTGAACAGCAGCTTCCGGAACAGGTGCAGGAACTCCGACTGCTCGGTGAACTCCGCGGCCTCCTTGCGGGAGATGCCGAAGTTCTCCAGCACCTCCACCCCGCGCAGCCGGTCCCGCATCAGGTAGCAGCCCTCGATCACGAACTCCTCGCGCTCGCGCAGCTCGGCGTCCGTCAACTGCTTGTAGTAGTCCCGCAGCGCCATCCGCCCGAACGCCACGTGCCGGGCCTCGTCCTGCATCACGTACGCCAGGATCTGCTTCGGCAGCGGCTTGTCGGTCGTATCGCGGATCATCCCGAACGCCGCGAGCGCCAGCCCCTCGATGAGCACCTGCATGCCCAGGTACGGCATGTCCCAGCGGGAGTCGCGCAGGGTGTCGCCGAGCAGCCCCTGGAGGCTGTCGTTGATCGGGTAGAGCATCCCGACCTTCTCGTGCAGGAAGCGGCCGAAGATCTCGGCGTGCCGGGCCTCGTCCATCGTCTGCGTCGCGGAGTAGAACTTCGCGTCCAGGTCCGGCACCGACTCCACGATCCGCGCCGCGCACACCATCGCGCCCTGCTCACCGTGCAGGAACTGGCTGAAGTTCCAGGCGGCGTAGTGCCGGCGCAGCTCCCCCTTGTCCTTCTCGGTGAGTCCCGCCCAGTGCCGGGTGCCGTAGAGGGTCAGCGCCTCGTCCGGGGTGCCGAGCGGGTTGTACGGGTCCACCTCCAGCTCCCAGTCGATGCGCTTGGCGCCGTCCCACTGCTTGTCCTTGCCCTTCTGGTACAGCGCGAGGAGCCGCTCGCGGCCGGAGCCGTTCTCCTGGCCGACAAACATGGCCTCCCAGCTGAAACGGGCCGCGCCGGAGGCCGGAACCTGCCAGACGTCCGCGCCCGGGTCCTTGGTGTAGAGCTCGTGCGTCGACACTGACGCCCCCTCGGCTCGTGTACTTCCGTACAGGACTGGATGGTTGGCAGCGTCACACGTTGGTAGACGCGGGGTCAACAAGTCGTGCGCAGGGGATTGACGGTCTTGCTGACAAGCAGTCTCATAACTACTGACCGCCGGTAACCCGATGAGCGAGGTATCCGAAGCCATGACGACCGTGACCGATCGAGGCGCGCTGCATGACGTGCTCGGCCTCCTCAAGGACCGCGAAGAGATCGCCGCACGACTGCTCGAATCCTCGGCCAAGCACTCCTTCGACCCCGACAAGGAACTCGACTGGGACGCCCCGCCCGTCGACGGCGCGTACTACTGGCCGCCCGAACTGCTCTCCCTCTACGACACCCCGCTCTGGAAGAAGATGGGCGAGGAACAGCGCATCGACCTCTCCCGCCACGAGGCCGCCGCGCTGGGCTCCCTCGGCATCTGGTTCGAGATCATCCTGATGCAGCTGATGGTCCGGCACATCTACGACAAGTCCCTGACCAGCAATCACGTCCGGTACGCGCTCACCGAGATAGCCGACGAGTGCCGCCACTCCATGATGTTCGCCCGCATGATCCAGAAGGCCGGCGCCCCCGCCTATCCCGTCTCCCGCACCAACCACAACCTCGCCCGCGTCCTCAAGACGATCTCCACCACCCCCGGTTCCTTCGCCTGCACCCTCCTCGGCGAGGAGATCCTCGACTGGATGCAGCGCCTCACCTTCCCGGACGAGCGCATCCAGCCCCTCGTCCGCGGCGTCACCCGCATCCACGTCATCGAGGAGGCCCGGCACGTCCGCTACGCCCGCGAGGAACTGCGCCGCCAGATGCTGACCGCCCCGCGCTGGGAGCAGGAGCTGACCCGCGTCAGCTGCGGGCAGGCCGCCCGCGTCTTCTCGCTGGCCTTCGTCAACCCGAAGGTCTACGAGAACGTCGGGCTCGACCGGCGCGAGGCCCTCGCCCAGGTCCAGGCGAGCGGACACCGGCGCGAGGTCATGCAGACGGGCGCCAAGCGCCTCACGGACTTCCTCGACGACATCGGCGTCCTGCGCGGAGTCGGCCGCAGGCTCTGGAAGAGCTCGGGACTCCTCGCCTGAACCGGCTGTTTCGGGGCTACCCTGCGGGCATGACGACCGTACGCGCGTACCGCAGGCTGAGCGTCGAGGAGCGGCGGGCCCAGCTCCTCGACGCCGCCTTGTCGCTGTTCGCGCACCGGGCCCCGGAAGAGGTCTCGCTCGATGACGTCGCCGAGGCGGCGGGCGTCTCGCGGCCCCTGGTCTACCGCTACTTCCCGGGCGGCAAGCAGCAGCTGTACGAGGCGGCCCTGCGCTCGGCGGCCGACCTCCTGGAGCAGTGCTTCGCCGAACCGCAGGCCGGTCCGCTCACCCAGCGCCTCTCCCGGGCCCTGGACCGCTACCTGGCCTTCGTGGACGAGCACGACGCGGGCTTCTCGGCCCTCCTCCAGGGCGGCAGCGTCGTCGAGACCTCCCGTACGACGGCCACGGTGGACGGCATCCGCCGGGCCGCGGCCCAGCAGATCCTCTACCACCTGGCCGTCCCGGCCCCCGGCCCGCGGCTGCGGATGATGGTCCGCACCTGGATCACGGCGGTCGAGGCGGCCTCCCTGATCTGGATCGACGAGGGCAAGCAGCCGGAGGTCTCGGCCCTGCGCGACTGGCTGGTCGACCAGTTCATAGCCCTCCTGACGGCGACGGCCGCCACCGACCCCGAGACCGCCGCCGCGGCGCGGGCCGCGCTGGCCCTGGAATCGGCGGACGGTCCCGTCGGGGTCCTGGCCCGCCGCGTGATCCCGGTGGTCTCCGAGGCCGCCCACCTGCTGTGACACTGGTGGGGTGAGAAGCGAATCCACGCCCTTCGAGGGCGGCCCGATGGACGGCCGGGTCCTGCCGATCCTCGTCGGCCCGACCGGCCACCCGCCGAAGTGGTACGAGATCCCGGTCCCGTCGGCCGACGGCGGCCCCGCGACGGTCCTGCTGTACGAGCGGGTCCCGGCGGGCTATTCCAAGCGGCTGCACCTCCAGAAGGGCTGGAAGTACACGTACTCCCCGTCCGGCCAGAAGCCCAGGCTCCGCTGGCCCTGGACGAAGCCGACCCCGCCGCAGAAGGACACCCCCTAACGGGACACCCGCGACAGCAGGACACCCCTGGCGCAACTCCGCTGGCGGAACACCCCTGGCGGGACATCCCTCGCAGGACATCCCTGGCAGGGCGCGCCTCCCTAGAGTGAGTTTGGCGGGGGCTCCGGGAGCGTCAGGACGGCCAGCGCCCCGCCGCCCTCCACCTCCCGGAACTCCAGCCGCGCGCCGATGACCTCCGCCTGCCCCACCGCGATGGTCAGCCCCAGCCCGTGCCCCTTGCCCGTCCCCGCGCCACCGGTCCGGAACCGCTGCGGGCCGTGCGCCCTCAGGTACTCCGGGAACCCGTCCCCGTGGTCCCGTACGGTCACCACCGGACCGTCCACCGTCAGCACCACCGGTGCCCGCCCGTGCTTGTGGGCGTTGGCCACCAGGTTCCCGAGCACCCGCTCCAGCCGGCGCCGGTCCGTCTCCACGTGCGCGTCCCGGAGGACCACCAGCTCCGTCTCCGTCCCGGACGCCCGGACCACCCGCCGTGCCAGGCGCCCCAGCTGGTGCAGATCCGTCTCCACCACCTCGCGCCCCGAGTCCAGCCGCGAGATCTCCAGCAGGTCCTCGGTCAGCCCGCGCATCGTCCGGACCCGCTCCTGCACCAGCTGCGTCGCCCGCCCCTCCGGCAGCAGCTCCGACGCCGCCTGCAAACCCGTCAGCGGCGTGCGCAGCTCGTGCGCGACGTCCGCCGTGAACCGCTGCTCGCTCAGCAGCTTCGCCTGCAGCGTCCCGGCCATCGTGTCGAGCGCTCCCGCCACGGTCGCCACCTCGTCCTGGTGCCGGGTGGGGTCCTTCGTCCGCGGATCGTCCACGCGCGCGTCGAGATCGCCCTGCGTGATCCGCCGGGCCACGGTCGCCGTCTGGTGCAGCCGCCGCGTCACCCGGGTCACCGCGAAGGCGCCCACCAGCAGCGTTCCGCCGATCGCCAGCACGGACGATCCGATGATCGCGTTGTCCAGGCCGCTGATCGTCCGTGCGCTCTGCGAGTAGTCCACGGCCGTGGCCAGGGCCCTGCCGTCCGCCGGGGCCGCGGCCCACATCGTCGGCCGGCCCTCGTACTCGGCCACCATCGTCGCGCGCTGCCCGGACAGCGCCAGGGCGCGCAGCTCCGGGGGCAGCCCCACCGGGTCGATCCCCGCGTCGGGCGGGAGGGCCTCGCCGGCCTCGTACTCGCGGGACACGTCGTGCAGCTTCTCCAGCGCCTTGTCCCGCGCCGCCGCGACGGTCTGCCGGGTCACCTCCACGTGCACCAGCGCGCCGAGCACGGCCGCGAGCGAACAGCACATCACGACGATGAACAGCCCGGACTTCCAGGTCAGCGTGGCCGTCCACGCGGGCAGCCGCCCCTGCACCCGCTTCACGGGGTCCCCTCGGCGGACGGCTTCAGGGGCGGGGACGGGGAAGGGCTCTGCGCCGTCCCCGGCAGCCGTACGATCTGCTCGCGCGTCGGCAGCATCGTGCGCTGCTTCTCGTCCCAGGACCACGCGGTGATCAGCTCGTAGCCCGGATTGCCGCTCGGGACGCGCAGGATCACGTCCTGCCCGGCCAGCTCCACGGTGACGACGGTCTGCGTGGTCGCCATGATCCGGTTCAGGCGTCCGTCCGGGTCCGCCGTGTACGCCCGTACGGACATCATCCGGTCCGGCATCTCGATGCCGATGACGAGCTCGTCGCGGCCGTTGCCCGTCAGGTCCCGGTAGTACGGGGACAGCACCGGGCACTTCCCGCGCGGCTGCCCTCCCTGCTCCGCCGGCCCGCACGCCTTGATCGCCGCGACGGTCTCCGGGGGCATCCCGTCCGGGCCGACGTCGGTGTTCGGGTGGGCGGCCAGCTCCGCCTGGACGAGGGCCACCGGATCGACCCCGTGCACGTTCTGGTCCGTCACGGGAGCCAGCCCCTGCACGTACTCCGGCGGCGCGCCGCCGGGATCGGCGGGCGGTACGGAGGCCCCTTTGCGCTCCGGCCACAGGTGTACGGGCCCGCTCGCGGTCGGGGTCGGGCCGGCGCCCACCGGACCGCCGGTGTCACCGCAGCCGGCGAGCAGGGCCAGCAGCGGGATGAGCGGCAGGGCGAACAGGGCGGCGCGGGCACGGGCACGGGGGGAGCGGCCGCGGGCACGGGCACGGGAGGCGGCGGCCGGGAAGGACATCGCATGCACAGCCGGCTGGGCCTCCTCTCCACGGGCACGACGCCTCATCGGCGCATCTTAACCTTATGAGGAGATATGACCGTTTCCGGATGCTCCCGAGGGGTCCTCGCGGATCAGCCCTCGGTGCGGCCGCGGCGCAGCATGGCGAAGCCCAGCCCGGCCGCGCCCACGGCTGCGATCCCGCCGCCCGCGGCGAGCAGCAGCACCCCGTCGCCCGGCCCGTCGGCCAGCGTGTCCAGGGTCCCGCCGGCGAGCGTGCGGGCGTGCCCGGCGGAGGCCTGGACGACCCTGCCGTCGCGGACCCCGGTCTTGTACCCGTCGGCGACGGGCGTGGCGGTCCGGCCGTCCGCGTCGCCCGTCTCGCCGACCCAGGAGGAGAGTCGGCCGTCGGGCTGCAGGGCCGTGTGCAGCGGGCCCGAGCGGCCGATGCCGGCGACGCCGTCACGGCTGGTCAGGGTGGCCGACTTGGTGCCGTCGGCAGCCAGGATGTCGGCCTGGAAGCCGCCCTGGGCGATCCGGTAGACGTTCGCCTTGGACACGCCGTCCGCGAGGGCGAGGCTCTTGACCAGGGTCCGGGGCGCGCCCGCGGACCGCGCCGCCGACGCGGCGGGCACTCCTTCGGCGAGCGCGGCCGCGGCGGGCAGCGCGAGGAGGGTTCCGGCGCAGGCGGTCACTGCGGCGGCTCGTACGAGAGTGCGGCGGTCGACGGTGCTCACGGGAAATCCTTCGGTCCGGTCCAGGTGCGACCAACCTAGGAGCCCGCTGTGTCGGTACCGCGATGAGCTTGTAACAGACACCCGGCGGAGTCCCGTAGAAGCTGTTACACGGCCGAGAACTCCACCGGGGGATTGCCGCGAGGCGTCCGGGCTGCTCCCATGTACGGCGGGGGGTGAGGTCCATGCGTGGACTCAAGGTGCTGCCGAGCGGCCGCCCCGGCCGCGGCCGGCTCTACGTCAACCTGCCCGACGGCCGGGCGGTGGCCTGGTACGACCGGCAGACCAACCGGATCAGCGTGCTCGCCGACCAGCACCGCGAGGCGGTCGTGGCGGCGTTGCGCCCGTACCTGGCCGGCCCGTTCACGGTCGGTCCGCCGCCGGTGCCCACACCGGCGGACCTGCGCAGACTCGCCCTTCCGCCGGACGAGGACCTGGCTCCGAACCGCCCCGGCGAACTCCTGCTGGGGGAACTGGAACACGGCTCGGCGGGCAGCCGGACCCGGCACCGGATCCGCCAGGACCTGACCGCTCAGCAGCGCATGGGCGACCTGCTCGACGCCCTCGAACCGGACGGCTGGCGGGTCCTGCACGGCGTCCCGCTCCCGGGTCTGGGCGGCGTCGACCACCTGCTCATCGGCCCCGCGGGGATCTTCTGCGTCCGTACGCTCCCGGGCCGCCGCCAGCGTGCGGCCGTCGGGGACCTGCTGCTGACGGTGGGCCGGGCCGAGCCGCGCCCGGACCCGCGCTGGATCCGGCGGGCCGCCGCCGCGGCCACCCGGGCGCTCGCGGCCCCGGTCCTGCCGGCCCTGGCCCTGGTCGACGCCTCCCGCGTCGAGGTGGCCCCGACGGTCCGCGACATCCGCGTCCTGGAGCCGGCCACGGCCCGGGCGCACCTCGCGTCGGCCCCGACCACCCTCAAACCCCCGGACACGGAAGCCCTGTTCACCCAGGCCCGCGACGCCCGCACCTGGCTCCCGCCCCTGCCGCACCGGCCCCGGTCGCGGTCCTTCCCGGTCCGCAAGCCCCGCGGCGCCACTTAAGGCCGCAGTGCGCGCGGGCCCTTGCCCACGCGGCGGCGCAGGAGCGCCCGCAGGGCGCCCGGGCTCCCGTACCCGACCCGGCGGGCGACGACCGCCAGCGGCAGGCCGGTGGTGCGCAGGAGGTGCTCCGCCTGCTCCACCCGCAGGTCCTGCACCAGCCGGATCGGCGGGCAGCCGAGCGTACGGGCGACCGTGCGCTGGAGGGTGCGCTCGCTGACCCCGAGGTCGCGGGCCGCCTCGGCGATGGACAGCGGCTCCGCGATGCGGGCGCGCACCCACTGCTCGAAGGCGGCCACCAGCGGGTCGTGCCGGGCCAGGGCGCTGGGGATGGCGTACGCGGCCTGGGAGGCCCGGTCGTCCACCACGAGGTAGTGCCGTACGAGGTCGGCGAGGGCCGGGCTGCGCATGCCCACGATCGCCAGCGCGAGATCGAGGTGGCTGAACGCCGCCCCGGCGGTGGTCATCCCGTCCGAGGTGGTGACCATCCGGGTCTCGTCCACGGTGACTTCGGTGTAGCGCTCCCGGAAGACCGGGGCGAGCCACCAGCTGGTGGTGGCCCGGTGACCGTCGAGCACCCCCGACTCGGCCAGCAGGAACGTTCCGGTGCAGGCGGTGGCGAGGGGGGTGCGCCGCTCACGGGCCTCGGTGAGCAGTCGGCGCGCGGTGCGGTGCGCGGCGCTGGACACGGTCTCCACCAGGACCTCGGGGCGGCGCTCCATGAGGGCGGGCACGACGAGGAGGTCGGCGTCCTCGGCGGTGCGGGCGGCCTCGGTGTCGATCCGGTGCCCGAGGCCGGTGCGGACCGTGCGACGGACGCCGACGGTACGGATGTCGAAGGCGGGCGGCGGGGCTCCGGGCAGCCGGCCGCGCAGGGCGTTGGCCGTGTGCAGGACGTCGAGGACGGCCGAGACGCCGGAGTCGAACGCTCCGTCAAGGACCAGGACGGCGGTTTTCACCCGCCCACCCTACGGGGCGACGCGTGTCGGAATCGGTGTGGAAGGTGCCGGATCCGTCACTCCCGCGGCGGGTGGGGCCCGCCTAGGCTCGGGGCCATGACCACGACCACCCCGTACGCCGCCGCTGCCGCCGACCGCTCCCGCACCCACACCTGGCATTCGCGCCCCGAACCCACCCCGGAGATCCTGGGCATGAGCGGGCTCGAAATCCTCCGGGCCTGCATCAAGGGCGCCCTGCCCGAGGCATCGATCATGAGCACCCTGGGCTTCCGGCTGGTGGAGGCCGAGGAGGGCTTCGTCGTCTTCGAGGGGGATCCGGGCGACCACCTCCTCAACCCGATGGGCACGGTGCACGGCGGGTTCCTTGCCACGCTCCTCGACTCGGCGCTCGGCTCGGCCGTGATGAGCCGTCTTCCGGCCGCCACCGCGTACACGACCGTGCAGTTGGGCGCGCACATGATCCGCCCGGTGCTGGCGGAAACGCCGACGCTGCGGTGCGAGGGGACGGCCCTGCACGTGGGGCGGACCACCGCGACGGCCGAGGCGCGGGTGATCGGCGCCGAGGACGGCAAGCTGTACGCGCACGGCACGACCACCTGTGTGGTCCTCAGGCCCTGAAGGGTGTCGCCCACGCGGCCGATCGGCTGACCGACCCGTCGAAGGGGCTCCCCCCGGGGCGCCTCAGGCCGAGGCCCGCTTGCGCGGGGCCGCCTTCTTCGGCGCAGCCGCCGTCTTCTTCGCCGAGGCCGCCTTCGAGGCGGACTTGGCGGTGGACTTGGTGGCCGTGGACTTGGTGGCCGTGGATTTCGTGGCCCTCGACTTGTCCGCAGTGGACTTGGCCGAGGTCGACTTGGCCGACACGGTCTTCCTCGTACCGGCGGCCGCCGTCTTCTTCGTCGCGGCCGTGGACTTCTTGCCGCCCACCGCCTTCGGCGCGGCCGCCGCAGACTTCCGCCGGATCGGGGTGACCTCCGCCTCCGGGCCCGCCTCCCCCCGCGAGGCCTTCGCCGCGCTCACGCTCTTCTCCAGCGCCGCCATCAGGTCGATGACCTTCCCGCCGGCCGGCTCCACCTCGGCCTCCGCCGGGGGCTCGAACGCGCCCTCCGACTTCGCCGAGACCATCGCCTCCACGGCCTCCCGGTACTCGTCCGTCAGCGAGTCCATCTCCACCTCGCCCAACGTCGCCATCAGCGCGTCCGCCAGGTCCAGCTCGGCCTCCCGCACCGACACCTTCCCCTCCGGAGCCACCCCCTCCGGCACCCGGATCTCGTCCGGCCACAACAGGCCGTGCATCGCGATCACGTCGTCGACCACCCGCAGCATGCCGAGCCGCTCCCGCCCCCGCAGCGCGTACTTGGCGATCGCGACCTTCCGGCTCCGCTTCAGCGCCTCCCGCAGCAGCGTGTACGGCTTCGCCGACGTCGGCCCGTTGGCCGCGAGGTAGTACGCCGCGTCCATCTGCAGCGGGTCGATCTCGTCCGCCGGTACGAACGAGACGATCTCGATGGTCTTCGCCGTGGCGATCGGCAGCTGCGCCAGGTCCTCGTCCGTGATCGGGATGATCGACCCGTCCGCCTCCTCGTACCCCTTGCCGATCTCGGCGGTCGCCACCTCCTCGCCGTCCAGCTCGCACACCTTGCGGTAGCGGATCCGGCCGCCGTCGTTCAGATGGATCTGGCGAAAGGAGATCGAGTGGCTCTCGGTGGCGTTCACCAGCTTGATCGGAATGCTGACCAAGCCGAAAGAGATTGCCCCGTTCCAGATGGATCGCACGGTTCCTCCCGTTTCATGGCAATCTCATCGTATGACGCCGATCACCATGGTGGAGGGGCGTCGCATCCCGCTCTCCAACCTGCACAAGGTCCTGTATCCCGAGACCGGCTACACCAAGGGCGAGGTGCTGCACTACTACGCCACCGTCGCCGGTCCGCTGCTGGCCCACGTCCACGACCGGCCGGTGTCGTTCCTGCGCTACCCCGACGGCCCCGACGGCCAGCTCTTCTTCACGAAGAACCCGCCGCCCGGCACACCCGCCTGGGTGAAAACCACCCCGGTGCCCCGCTCCGAGGACGCCTCCGCGCAGCAGGTGGTCATCACGGACCTGCCCTCCCTCATGTGGGCCGCCAACCTCGTCGTCGAGTTCCACACCCCTCAGTGGCCCGCCGGCAGCCCGGCCGTCGCCGACCGGCTGATCATCGACCTCGACCCCGGCGCCCCCGCCACCGCCGTCGAGTGCTGCGCCGTCGCGCTGTGGCTGCGCGAGCGCCTCGCCGCCGACGGGCTGGAGGCGTACGCCAAGACCTCCGGCTCCAAGGGCGTGCACCTGGCCGTGGCCCTGGAGCCGACCCCGTCCGACCGCGTGTCGGCGTACGCGAAGGGCCTCGCCCAGGAGGCCGAGCGCGCGCTCCCCGACCTCGCCCTGCACCGCATGGCCAAGGCCCTGCGCCCCGGCAAGGTCTTCGTCGACCACAGCCAGAACGCCGCCGCCAAGACCACCGCCGCCCCCTACACGCTGCGCGCGCGGGCCCGCCCGACGGTCTCCGCCCCCGTCTCCTGGGAGGAGGTCGCGGCCTGCCGCGCCCCCGCCGACCTGGTCTTCCTCGCCGACGACATCCCGCCCCGGCTGGAGCGCGACGGGGACCTCTTCGGCCCGCTGACCGACCCCGACCGCGCCCACCGGCTGCCCGCACCCCCCGGGGCCCGGCCGTGATCCGCGTCGCGCTCGCCGCCACCGTGCGCACCCTCCCGCGCGGGGCGGGCCTCGCGTACGAGCCGAAGTTCGACGGCCACCGCCTCGTCGTCGTGCGCACCGCCGAGGGCGTGGCGCTACAGGCCCGCTCGGGCCGCATCGTGACCGCCGCCTTCCCCGATCTGGCGGCCGCGGCCCGGCAGTTGCCCGCCGGGACCGTCCTCGACGGCGAGGTGGTCGTCTGGCACGCCGGCCGTACGGACTTCGCCCTCGTCCAGCGCCGGGCGGCGGCCACGGCCGCGCGGGCCGCCGTACTCGCCCAGAGCCTGCCGGCCTCGTACGCGGCGTTCGACGTGCTGGAACTGGCCGGGCTGGACCTGCGGGGGCGCACGTACGAGCGGCGTCGGGCGCTCCTGGTCGATCTGTTGCTCCCGCTGGGGCCGCCGCTGCAGCCGGTCCCGATGACGACCGATCCGGAACTGGCCGCCACCTGGTACGAGACCCTGCCCGCCAGCGGCATCGAGGGGCTGGTTGTCAAGCGGATGGACCAGACGTATCCGGCGGGCCGGCGCGGCTGGCAGAAGCTGCGGCACACGGAGGTGCGGGACGCGGCGGTGGTCGGGTACACCGGCACCCCGCGCCGCCCGCTCGCGCTGGTCCTGGTACTGCCGGTCGGGGACGAGACCCCGCTGGTGTCAAGCCCGCTGACGGCGGCGCTGCGCGCGGACGTGGTGGCGGCGGTCGCGGAGCGCGAAGCCCCCGCCCGCACCCCGGCCGGGTCCCGGGCCGGCGGGGCCACGGTCACCGCGATCGGGCTCGGCGAGGTGCCGTACCGCCCGCTCGACCCGCCGCTGACGGCCGAGGTCCGCCACCCCTCGACGGCCCGGCATCCGCCGCCGGAGGTGCTCAGGCTGCGGACGGAGCTCTGACCCGCGCCGTGGGGCGGCGCAGGTCAGAGGGGACCGGCCCGTCGGGGTCCGGGTTCAACTGTGCGCGCCGCGCCCCGCGTCGGGGGGAGCGCCGGGCTGTACGTGCGGATGCGGCCCGTCCACCTGCTTCCAGCCGGACTCCCGCTCGGCCCGGACGTCCTCCGGATGGCTGGAGGTCGTGGAGCCGAAGTTCCCGTAGCCCTGCATCTCGTGCGGGCGCAGCCCGCCCTCCGGGATCTCCACCTGGTCGCGTTCCTCGCGGACCTCGTAGACGGCGCCGCCGGCGGGCAGGTGCGGCTGGCTCTCCGCGGTGGGCGGCGGGGGCTCCTTGGCCCGGACCCGCTGGCCGAGCTTGAAGCCGGCGAGCAGGAAGCCGACCACAGCAATCCCGACGACCAGGAACCACACGATGTGCGTCACTGTCTGGTCCAGACTCAGGGTCATGTCCATACGTACTATTTTCCCTGAAAGGTGCCGATTCGGCGTGGGGCTGGGAAGATCCCCTCATCCGACCCACGGGTGACTACCGGGCCGAATCCAGGGCAGGTGCCGGGGACGACCGCCTCGAAGGGAGCCGCAAAATGCCCCGCGGATCTTCACCCAAACGAGAACGCCAGTACGAGCACATCAAGGAGAGCGCCGAGCAGCGCGGCGCATCCGAGCAGCGGGCCAAGGAGATCGCGGCCCGGACCGTCAACAAGGAACGGGCGCGGGCCGGCGAGTCCGAGACCGCGAGCCGGGAATCGCTGGAGGACATGTCCTCCGGCCGGCGCGGCGGCCTGCACTCCCGTTCGGGCGCGCAGGGGCCGACGTACGAACAGCTCTACGCGGAGGCCAGGCGCCGCAACATCCACGGCCGCTCCGACATGAACAAGACGCAGCTCAAGCGCGCCCTCGGCAGCTGAGTCGGGCTGAGTCGGGCTGAGTCGGGCTGCGCCCGGCCGCGTCCGGCCGGGCGCAGCCCGACGCCCCGGCGCCTACCGAAGCGGCCCGTCCGAATCCCGCAGCGCCCGGACCTCGTACCCCCCGAGCACGGCCAGGATCTCCGCGCAGATCGCCAGCGCCGTCTCCGGGGGCGTCCGGGCCCCCAGGTCCAGCCCGATCGGCCCGTGCACCCGCGCCAGCTCCGCCTCGGACGCCCCGGCGGCGATCAGCCCCTCGCGCCGCCGCGCGGTGGTCTTGCGGGAGCCGAGCGCCCCGACGTAGGGAACCCCCAGCGCGAGCGCGCCGCGTACGGTCGGCACGTCGAACTCCGGGTCGTGACTGAGCATCACCAGGCAGGCGGCGTCCCGGCGCGCTTGCAGCAGCTTTTCGGCCTCGGCGACGGAACCGACCAGTCCGGCCCCCCAGCCCAGCAGCAGGGCCTGCGCCTCGATGATCTCGGCGAGCTCGCCGCCCCCACCGATGACCACGTACGGGGCGGACGGGTAGGCCTCCACGAACACCAGCCCGCGCTGCCCGTACAGCGCGTCCCGGCCCGGCCGGCGCGTGGCCAGCAGCTCGCCGGCCCGCCGCTCGGCGTCGTCGGCCGGCACGTCGACGGCCCGGACCACCTCGCTCACCGCGTGCTCGGCGTTCTCGTCGAGCCGGGTCACGAGCGCGACGCCGACGCCCTCCCCGAGCAGGTCCCACCACGCGGCGGGCACGGCCGACAGCGGCTGGAGCAGGATCTCGGCCCGCCCGCCGCAGGTCAGCTTCGACGCGACGGCCTCGTCCGCCCCCACCGAGACCTCGCACACCCGCGCGGTGGCCCCGGCGGCCACGGCCCCGGCCTCGGCCACCAGCTCGGCGTCGAAGACCCCCCGGTACAGGGCCCCGACGCACTCCCCGCGCGCGTCCACGAGCAGGGCCCCGGCCGGGTCCCGCGGCCCGAACCCCTGCTCGGCCACCGGCCGGGCCAGGAACGCGGCCCGCCCCTCGGCCGCCCACCGCCGCGCCGTCTCCACCAGCTCACGCATCGCGCTGCCCCATCCTCGTCGTCAGAGCCCGCCCCATGGCACCAGGTCAGCGGCGCACCGCGGCCTCACGGCCAACCTACGCACGCACCGCACCCCTACCCATCCCTCAAAACCCACAGACCCGGACCCACCTCCCTCGTACGGACCACCGGACCTGACTTGCGCGCGGGCGCCGGGAGGCGTTGTTTCGAAGTACGGCAGGGAACCGTCGGGGACGACCCTTGGGGATGACCCGCAATGCTCTTCACGGACCGCGACGACGCAGGCCGAAGACTCGGTACGGAGCTCGCGAGGTACGCGGTGGACGACCCCGTGGTCCTGGGGCTGCCGCGCGGCGGGGTCCCGGTGGCCTTCCACGTGGCCCACGCCCTCGGCGCCCCGCTCGACGTGATCGTCGTCCGCAAGCTGGGGGTCCCGTACCAGCCCGAGCTGGCGTTCGGTGCCATCGGGGAGGGCGGCGTACGCGTGATCAGCGAGGACATCGTCCGGCGCGGGGGACTCCGCCCGCAGGACATCGCCGCCGTCGAGGAGGCGGAACAGGCGGAGCTGACCCGCCGGGCCGCCCGCTACCGGGCGGGGCGGCCGCAGGAGGAGCTCCGCGGCCGGACCGTGATCGTGGTGGACGACGGCATCGCGACCGGCGCCACGGCGGCCGCCGCCTGCCAGGTCGTACGGGCGCAGGGCGCGGCCCGGGTCGTCATGGCGGCCCCGGTGGCCCCGCCGGACGCGCTGGGCCGGGTCGGCGCGGTGGCCGACGAGGTGGTCTGTCTCTCCGCGCCGCCGGGGTTCTCGTCGGTCGGCCAGTGGTACCGGGACTTCTCCCAGACTCCGGACGAGGAGGTCGTCTCCCTGCTCGCCCAGTCGCCGCGCCGCCCGGCCCCGGCGGAACGGGCCGGGACGGAGGTGGAGGTGGCCGTGGAGGCGGCGGGCCTGCACCTGCCCGGCGACCTCACCCTCCCGCCGGGCGCGGGCGCGGTGGTCGTGTTCGCGCACGGCTCGGGCAGCAGCCGCCACAGCACCCGCAACCGCCAGGTGGCCGCGGTCCTGAACCGGGCGGGCCTGGGCACCCTGCTGTTCGACCTGCTCACCCCGGCCGAGGCGGCGGACCGCTCGAACGTCTTCGACATCGACACCCTGGCCGCCCGCCTCGCCGCCGCCACGACCTGGCTCGGCACCCGGACCGGAGCCCCGCCGGCCTACTTCGGCGCCAGCACGGGCGCGGCGGCCGCCCTCGCGGCCGCGGCCTCCCCGGACTCGCCGGTCTACGCGGTGGTCTCCCGCGGCGGCCGCCCGGACCTGGCCGGATCCCGCCTCGCCGGGGTGCGGGCCCCCACGCTCCTGATCGTCGGCTCGCAGGACCACCAGGTCCTCACCCTCAACCGCGAGGCGCAGACCCGCCTGCGCTGCGAGAACCGCCTGGAGATCGTCCCGGGCGCCACCCACCTCTTCGAGGAACCCGGAGCGCTCCACCAGGTGTCTGCCCTCGCCGAGCGCTGGCTCACCGCCCACCGCCCGCGGCCAGAGACGGGCTCAGGAGCGGGGCCGCTCGGGTGATCGTTTACCGAGACATGGGCCGCAGAGTAATGATTTGATCGCAGAGAGTTAACAATGGCTTCGTTCGTAGCCAGAGGCGCGCGCTTGCGGGCGCGACCCCTCCCAGTCCCGTGAGGACGGTTCTCTTGAGTCATCGAACGATCCGAACCAGACGCCTGAAGTCCGCCACCATGGTCGGGGCCGGTGTGCTCGCCGTGGCGCTCAACGTCGTCCCGACCACGACGGCCATCGCCGACGCGATCCACCGGTCCGGCACCGACAGCGCCGTGGCACTGCCCGGCCCCGCCGGCGCGGTCACGGGCGGTGACCACGGGGGCAAGGGCCGTGGCCCGCAGGGCCCCCAGGGCAAGCCGGGGCGGCCCGGCCACCCGGGCCGGCCGGGCCACCAGGGCCCGCAGGGCTACCAGGGAGTCCCGGGTGAGCAGGGCAACCAGGGCTCCCAGGGCAACCAAGGCAACCAGGGCTTCCAGGGGAACCAAGGCAACCAGGGCTTCCAGGGTGTGCCGGGCACGGGAAACCAGGGCAACCAGGGATTCCAGGGCAACCAGGGCTTCCAGGGCAACCAGGGGTTCCAAGGCTTCCAAGGGAACCAGGGATTCCAGGGCAACCAGGGCTTCCAGGGTGAGACGGGCACGGTGACCACCTACGTCAACGTCTCCGACCCCGTCACCAACGGCACGTCGACCGTCTTCTGCAACCCCGGAGACCAGGCCACCGGCGGCGGCTTCCAGACCGCCAACGGCATCGTGCGCCAAAGCCAGCCCGTTGCTCCCAACGGGTGGCAGGCCACCACCGTCACCATCGGGGCCAGCCAGCCGATCACCACGTACGTGGTGTGCGTCGACACGACGCCGTAACCCTCCCCGCAGAACGGCGGCGCCCCGGGGCTTCGGCCCCGGGGCGCCGCCGTTTCCGTGGCGGGGCGCCTACACGAGCAGCGGTCCGCCGCACCGGGCGGCGCCCTCCTTCATCGCGATGAGGTTGGCCACCACGTACGAGATGTCGTTCCTCGAGTGCCAGTCGGTCGGGAAGTAGGTGACCAGCCGCGAGGACTGGAACCTGGCCTCGATCGTCGGCACGAAGGTGCGGTACTGGTCGTCCGTGTAGTACCAGAACGAGTTCTCGTTGTAGTACGCGACGTGCGTCGGGTCCTGGTAGGCGCCGCGCCCGTCCGAGCTGGGCGTCATCGTGAGGAGCATGCCGCCGGGTGCCAGCAGCCGGTACAGCTCGTTGATCAGCGGCACCTTCGAGGGCACGTGCTCCAGGAAGTCCACCGCCCGCATCAGACCCACCGAACCGTCGGGCAGGTCCAGCTTCCCGGGCAGCGTCGCGACGATGTCGACGCCCTGGCCCGGGTACTGGTCCACGCCCAGGTAGCCGGGCGGCTTGCGGTGGGCCGCGCCGAGGTCCAGCGCGAGCAGTCCGCGCCGCTGGGTCCACGCGAGGGCGTTGGCCTCGATGTACTTGTCGTACAGGACGACCGTCTCGCGCTGGATGTGCGCGTTGATCTCCGGGTCGCTCTGGGTGTTCGCCGGGTGCACCCGCTGGAGGTACAGGCAGCGGTTGATGTGGTGGAAGTCCCCGATGTGGAAGAGGCGGCACATCAGGTCCTGGTCGTCCAGGACCGTCCGCGCGGCGTCGTACCCGCCGGCCTGCTCGTAGCTCTCCTTGCGGAAGGCCCGTACGTGGTTGGGCGCGTACCAGATGTAGGAGACGTTGTGCGGGGTCGGCGCCATCGAGATGATCTGCTGCAGCTTGCGGCCGTCGACCTCCACCTCCTCGTACTGCCAGCCGCAGGATTCGTCCCACCGGCTGTCGTCCCGGCTCCCGTCCTCGGCGATCTGCGCGGTGTTGCTGTAGACGAACACGGCCTCGGGGTGCTCGTCGAAGGCCGTGCCGAGTTCCGCCAGGCAGGACTTCGCCAGCAGGTCGTCGTGGTCGAGTTCCACGAGGATCTCTCCGCGCGCGAGTTCGCAGGCCCGGCGCTTCGCCGCTCCGACGCCCTGGACCTCGTCCGCGATCACCACGCGGACCCGGTCGTCGGGGCGCTCCGGCCGCCATCGGGCGCCGCTGTTGAGAAGAACGATCCACTCCCAGTCCTGGCAGGTCTGCGCCTGCAAGGTCGTCAGGCACTCGTCGAGGAAACGAGGGCGGTGGCTGGGCGTGAAAACGGAGAACCTCGGGGTCGCGGTCGACGTCATCTGGTGCTCCCGGCTGGGGGTGTCTTTCCGCGCGACGTTACGAGGGCGCCCGGGTGCTGCCGCCGAATGGCAGGCGGTCGGGGCGCAAGACCACTCGAATGTACGTTGAGACGAGCCGGCCGGAGTCCAGGCCGGCCGGCGTCTAGACCAGCCAGCCGGCGTCGCGGGCGATGCGGATCGCGTCGACGCGGTTGCGGGCCTTCAGCTTCATCACGACCGTCGTCAGGTAGTTCCGTACCGTCCCGGTGGACAGGTGGAGTTCGCCGGCGATCTCGGCGGCCTCCGAGCCCTGGGCGGCCATGCGCAGCACCTCGGTCTCGCGGTCGGTCAGCGGGCTCTCCAGACCGTTCCAGGCGGCCACGGCCAGCTTGGAGTCGATGACCCGCTGGCCGGCGACCACCCGGCGGATGGCGCTGGCCAGTTCCTTCGGGGAGTCGTCCTTGAGGAGGTACCCGGAGACCTGGGCCGCCAGGGCCCGGCGCAGGGTTCCGGGGCGGCCGAGGCTGGTGAGCATCAGCGTCCGGCACTCCGGGAGGTGCTCGTGGATCTGCATGGCCGCGCTCAGCCCGTCGAGCCCGGGGAGGTCGATGTCGATGATGGCGATGTCCGGCCGGACGTCGAGGGCGGCGGCCAGGATCTCGTCCCCGCGCGACAGTTCGCTGACGACCTCCAGGTCGTCCTCCAGGTCGAGCAGGGCGACCAGCGCACCGCGCACCATGTGCATGTCTTCGGCCAGCAGGATTCTGATCACCGTGACGAGCCCCCCGTCCGCGCGGTCGATCTTGTACTTCCGATCATAGCAACCGGGCCGGTCCGGCAGCCGGTTGGCCGCCGGTGTGCGCCGTCACGTCAGGCGACGAGCCACGACCGTTCGCCCTCCGCCGGTTCGTCCGACTCGTCGAGGTCCGGGTCGACGTCCCCGTGCGCGGGAACCTGCGCGACCACCCGGAACAGGGTGCCGGGGCCCCGTTCGACCGTCAGTTCCCCGCCGACCGCCCGCAGCCGCAGCCCCAGGTTGCCCAGGCCGCTGCCGCTGTGCGGCGAGGTGTCGCGGTAGCCCTCGGTGACGCCGTCGTTGGTGACCGACAGCGTCATCAGGCCGTCCTCCTCGACGGCGGTGATCTCGCAGTGCACGGCGCGGCTGTGGCGCAGCACGTTGGTGACGGCCTCCCGCAGCACGGTCGCGAGCACCGTGTCCACGGGTGAACTGACCTCTCCCATGCGGATGTCGGTCACCGCGTCGACCTCGGCGGCGCCCAGCACCGACTTGGCCGAGGCGATCTCCTCCTCCAGCGACATGTCCCGGTATCCGCTCGCCACCCGCCGCACGTCGGCCAGCGACTGGCGGGAGATGGCCAGCACGTCCTCGATCTCGTCCATGGCCCGGGCGGGATGGGCCGGGATCAGGCGGTGGATGAGCTCGCCCTTGAGCTGGATCGCGGAGAGGCTGTACCCCAGCAGGTCGTGCAAGTCGCGCGCGAAGCGGAGCCGTTCGCGGGTGACCGCGGCGCGCGTGAGCTCACCGCGGCTCTCGTGCAGGACGCGGACCAGCTCCGACAGCCTGGTCAGCCCGAAGGTGACCAGCCCGGTCAGCAGGGTGCTCTGCGCCAGGTAGATGCCGTCGAGGACGGGCCGCCCTTCCAGCAGCGGGGGCAGCAGCATGCTGATGCCCACGAAGCCGTACAGGATCCAGCCCAGCCGCGGGGGCAGGAGCAGCAGCAGGGAACCGGCGAGGAAGCCCGCCATGGCGCCCCACTGCGATTTCAGGGCGATGAGCGGCAGGTAGGTGAAGGCGACCTGGGCGCCGAGCGTCAGCGCCCTGCGGGGGGTCGGGACGCGCTGTGTGCTCGTCCGGGAGTGCAGGAGCTGGAGGGCGAAGACGGCGCCGAGGCAGCCGAAGGCGGCTGCCAGGGCGGGCCCCTCGACCCCGGCGCTGAGGATGTTCAGGGCGGTGATGCCCACGTAGCAGAGGAGTGCGGCGACGAGGATGACCTGGGCCATCCGGGGCGCGGGTAAGTCCCGGCTACGTCGCAGAATGCCCTCGACCAGGACCGCCTCGGACGGTCCATCCGAGGACTTGAGGCGGCCAGGCATGTCAATCCCCCTTAAGCGTTCCTCTGTTACATGCCAGGTGTGAGCATAGGGGAGGGGCGTGGGCAAGGGGCGCGAATCGTTCCCTCACACGAACAGCGGGACCGGGTTGAGCTGGTCGTACGGAGTGGGTTCGGCCAGTCGGCCGAGGCCCACGGGGACGTCGAAGAGGCGGCCGGACCCGTACCGCGCCCAGAAGTGGCGCAGTCCCGGTACGACCACTTTCGTCACGGGAAGTCCGAGGTCAGGTCGGCTCTGGTCGAGGACCAGCAGGTCCATACCTTTACCCCGGACCAGCTCGGTGATCAAGCGTACGTCGTCGAGCAGATCGGCGCTCCGGACCGACGGCCAGTGGCCCGGCGTGCGGGTCTGCGCCGTCGGATCGGCCGCCAGATATGGCTGGTTGCCGATGGTGGCCCCCCGCCACCAGGACAGCGGCTCCGGGTCGGTGATCCGGTATCCGAGGCCGTCCGGCCGTGCGTCGCCGACGGCGGGGAGCAGCTGCCCCAGCTCCGACACGGCCCGGGACAGCGCCACCCGGGGGTCGAAGTGGGCGCCGAAGCCGAAGATCACGTCCTCGCTGGGCTTGTCGGTCCGCCGGGACAGCGCCGCGAACACCGGAATGCCCAGGTCGGAGGTGAGGTCGAGCGCCCACACCTCCCGGTTGGCCCGGCGCAGTCCGTGGCGGACCCGCTCGACCCACTCGTCCTCGAAGGAGCCGAGGTCCACCCCGGGCTGGCGGGTGCGGTTGTACCACCACAGGGCCACCGCGTCCCGTTCCACCAGCTCCAGGAAGCCCTGCACCAGCGCGTCCTCGGGGCTGCTGCCCGCCGCGTTGCCGTTGGAGTCGGCCAGCGGAGCGTCCCCGGCACGGCCGCCGGCGCGATCGCCGGAGGAATCCGCTCCCCGCCCGAAGTACAGCATCGAGGTGGGGAGCA
Organism: Streptomyces sp. WM6372; assembly: GCF_001279655.1. Taxonomy (NCBI): domain Bacteria; kingdom Bacillati; phylum Actinomycetota; class Actinomycetes; order Kitasatosporales; family Streptomycetaceae; genus Streptomyces; species Streptomyces sp. WM6372. The sequence continues at coordinate 41,112 of NZ_LGDB01000115.1, forward strand.
GCCGCTGGACGCCCCCGGTGAGCGACCACACCGGCGTCCAGTCGGTCGGGCGGGTCTCGTCGAACGGCGCCGGGACGTGGTGGAAGCGGGAGTGCCGCGCGTTCCACCGCTCCCGCTCCGCGAACTGGCGGGGGCTGTAGAGCTGGCAGTCGTTGGGGTGCACGGCCGCCCCGCCCAGGCCGCGCAGGGAGTCGCGGACCACCGGCTCGTCACCGTGCCGCGTACCGCTGTAGCGCTCGACCGCCTCGCACAGCGCGCTCGTACGGGCTTCCTCGGCGGTGCGGCCCTTGCCGCCGCTGAGCGCGCGCAAGCCCGAGCTGAGACCGGCGAAGGACGCCGACTCCATCGCCAGGTTGTGCCCGGAGGTGTACGCGTGGACGAAGTCCGGGGCGCCGGAGGCCTGCCGGATCTCCTTGACCACCCCGGTCACCGGGTCCACGAGGTGCCCGTACGCACGCAGCACCTGCGCCGGGGTCAGGGCGCGGTCCCCGCCCCCGGTCGCGGCGGCCTTGGGCCGGGACACGGGGACGAAGGGGGCGCCGACCCGGCGGGCCACCAGACCGGGGTCCCCGCAGCCCGCGCACTGCGGGAGCCGGCTCACCGGGTGGCTGGCGGTGCGCAGGCGCAGCGTGTCGAAGGTACGGATGTGGGTCTGCTCGGGATGGCGCAGCCCGGCCAGCCACTTGGCGGCCTCCAGGACGGCGAGGTTCACCGCGAGCGCCGTCCCGGCGGCCAGCCCGGCGGGCGGCCGCGGTACGGGACCGTCCAGGCCGAGCGCGCGCCGTACCGGCACCTCCGAGTGGCGGTGGCCGCGCAGCCGTACGGCCAGGCAGTGCCAGCAGGGGCCGGAGCCGGGCCGGAAGAACGGGCCCACCCAGGGGTCCGTCCCGCACAGCTTGGCCGGCACCCACGGCCGGCCCGCGGCGCGGTGGCGGGCGTCGGCGTCGGCCAGTCCGGGGGAGAGGTAGTCCTCGCACAGGACGAGGACCAGGTCGGCGGCGCCGGGGTCCGCGGCGACCGCGATGCCCGACTCCCGGCAGGCCTCGGCCACCGGCCGCGGGTCCAGGCCGGGCAGCGCCTCGATGGCGACGGCGGCCCGGGCCAGCCCGGCGGCGGCCATGCCGCCGTCCAGCCCGGCCAGATCCCAGTACGCCTCGGCCTCGGCCTCCGCCTCGGCGGGTGCGGCCGCCGGGGCGGTGGAGCGGATCAACCCGGCGTCGGCCAGGGAGAGGAGGGCCGCCTCCGCGTCCTCGGCGCCCAGGACCCGCGAGGCCTCCTGCCGGACCGCCAGGGCGGTCCGGGTGCCGTCGAGCAGCGGTACGAGGACCTCCGCCTCGCTCCCGCTCAGGGCGGTCACCCCGCGCCGGGACACCAGGTAGGCGGCGTCGCCGGGGACGACCGTCGGCCGCAGATGGGACTTGAAACCCACCAGCGCCTCGGCGGTGGCCGGCGGCGGAGTGAGCGCCGCGGCGGGCCACTCGCGCTCGGCAGTGCTCATGCTCCCAGCCGTCCGGCGATCGGCGCCGCCGGGCCCGTGACCTGCGTCTGGCTGCAGACGCTGAACAGGGCGTACGCGGTGTCCGGCAGGGCGTCGAGGTTCTCGATCACCAGGCCGGGCTTCGAGGGGCGGGCGGGTATCGGTACGGATCCGGTGCTGGGGCTGATGCGGGCGTTGGCCGAAAGGCTGGTCATGGCGGTGGAGTTCCCTCTGCGTCGTCGTGGCGCGGGTCGGTCCGTTCACTGACGATTCTGCGAGGATCCGGTGATCGCGGGACAGTGCCCCGGTCACCAGCGCAAGGTGAAGTTTTCACATGGTGCGCTGCCGCCGGCACGGCTGAACGTTCAGGCCGGCCAGCGGACGGGCAGCTGCCGGGGACCGCGGATGAGGAGGCCCGTGCGCCAGGCGAGGTCACGGGGGTCGGCGTCCAGGGCGAGGCCGGGGCAGCGGGCCAGGAGCGCGGTGATGGCCGTACGGGCCTGGAGGCGGGCCAGCGGAGCCCCCAGGCAGTAGTGGATGCCGTGGCCGAACGCGATGTGCCCGCCCGCGGGCCGGCGGATGTCGAAGCGGTCCGGATCGGGGAAGCGCGCGGGGTCCCGGTCGGCGTCGGCGAGCGCGACCAGCACCAGTTCGCCGCCGCCGGGTATCGGGGTCCCGGCGATCTCCACGGGCCCGGTGGTGAACCGGTACGTGGTGGTCTCGACCGGCCCCTCGTACCGCAGCATCTCCTCCACGGCGTTGTCGATGAGCGAGGGGTCGGCGCGCAGCGCGGCGAGCTGGCCGGGGTGGCGGAGCAGCGCGAGCACGCCCGTCGAGATCAGCTGGACGGTGGTCTCGAACCCGGTGACGAGCAGGAGCCAGGCCATGCCGATGAGTTCGTCGGGCGAGAGCCGGCCGCCGTCCTCGTCGGTGGCACGGATGAGGGCGCTCATCAGGTCCTCGCGGGGCCGCTCGCGCATCTCGTCCACCATGGCGACGAGGTAGCGCGTCATCGCCGCCGTGGCGGCGGTCCTGGTGGCGTGGTCCGGGGAGCTCAGGGCCTGTTCGGCCCAGTCGCGGAAGGCGGTGCGGTCGAGGGCGGGCACCCCGAGGAGTTCGCAGATGATGCCCATGGCCAGCGGGAACGCGAGGGCCTCGACGAGGTCGGCCGCGCCGGCGGGCCGGGCCAGCATGGCGTCGAGGAGCTCGCCGGCGAGGGCCCGTACCCTCGGGGCGAGTGCCTCGACGCGGCGCGGCGTGAACTCCTTCACCACCAGCTTGCGCAGCCGGGTGTGGTCGGGCGGGTTCGAGCTCAGCAGGTTCTCGCCCGCGGAGAGCCGCGCCAGCGGGAGCGCGGGGGAGGCGTCCCGCCAGGACTTGGACAGCAAGGGCTCGGTGAGCGCGGCGCGACAGGCCTCGTAGCCGACCACGAGCCAGGCCTCGGCGCCCTCCGGCACGCGGATGCGGTGCACCGGGCCCCGGGCGCGGAGCGCGGCGTACACCGGGTGGGGATTCCTGGTGAACTCCTCGCCGAGCGCCCCGAAGTCCGCCGCGACGTCCACTGAGTTGTCCGCCGAGTTGTCCGCCGAGATGTCCGGCGCGATGTCCGTTCCCACGGATCAGCCCTCCTGCCGTCGTACGTCCGGTGGTCCTGACGTTCCGTCCCCCTACCGCACCGGGGCGTTCCGCTTCTCGAACACCTCCCTGGCCACCCCGATGGCGTTCAGCACCCGCGGGAAGCCGGCGTACGGCACCACGTGGATCAGCGTCTCCACGACCTGCGCCGGACTCAGGCCGACGTTCAGGGCGGCGCCGATGTGCACCCGCAGCTGGGGAGCGGTGTCACCGAAGGCCGTCAGGGCGGCGACGGTGACGAGCTGGCGCCGCCGCGGCGACAGCCACGGGCGGTGGTAGACGTCCCCGAAGGTGAATTCGACGATGAACCGGCCGAGGTCCGGGGCGATGTCCTTGAGCGACTCGATGACTTCCAGGCCGTGGTGCCCGTCGATCTCGACGAGCTTCTCGGTCCCGCGCATGGAGCGGTCGCGCGTGTCGTTCATGACCGGCGGCTCGAAGGTGACGCCCCGGTTGGCGAAGACCGTCCTGGCGACCCCGACCGCGTTGAGCGCCCGCGGGAATCCCATGAAGGGCACGATGTGGATCAGGGCCTCGATGACCTCCTCGGGCCGCACGCCGACGTGCAGCGCCGCGTCGATGTGGAAGTCCAGCTGCGGGGCGGTGTCCCCCTGGGCGGCCAGCGCGGCCACCGTCGACAGCTCCCGTTCGCGCAGGTCGAGTCCCGGCCGGGCGTAGACGTCGCCGTACGCGAACTCGACGACGTAGCGGCCCAGGTCCGGGGCGATGTCCCGCAGCGACTCGATCACGGACACTCCGCGCTCGCCCGAGGTGTCGTGCAGGACGGCCAGCCCCCGCTCGTAGCGGGAGTCGCCGCCGGAGGTGGCCGCGGCCGCGACCGAAGTCGGGTTCAGGAGGCCCTCGGCGAGGCCGATGCCGACGAGGGCGCCCCCGGTGAGGGTGGCCCGGCGGGTCATTTCGGCGGTGCTCCGTACGTCGTTCATGGTGTGTCGTCTCCGTCCATCGGTGCGAGGGGTGCGAGGGGTGCAAGAGGAGTGAGGGGTGCATGAGCTGTGAGAGGTTCATGAGGCGCGCGAGGTCCGTGCGGCGCGATGCGGGGGCCCGCGGGCACCGTGCCGACCGCGATGACGTTCCCCTCGCTGATGTATCCGTCCGGGTCGCGCAGCGGGCAGGCCGGATCGTCGGGGTCGAGGAAGGGGGCCCAGTTCCCCGGGATGCCCTCGTCCGCCGCCTGCCGGGCGAAACGCGCGCACGCGTTGGCGTAGAACCGGAGGGCGGCCGGGGTCAGCGGGGCGTGGTGCTCCATGAGGATCGTGCGCTGCCGTACGTCCGTCAGACCGGCAGCGCGCAGCCGGCGGTACAGATCGCGGCCGCGGAGCAACTGGCGGGCGTAGCCCGGGGAGGCGGCGGACGCCCGGAAGAAATCGGTGATCAGGAACGGGTCCGCCGGGCGGACGGTGCTCAGCGAACCGTCCACGTCCTTGACCGCGACGAGCCCGCCGGGCCGGGTGACCCGGCGCAGTTCCGCCAGCGCCCGCGCCAGCTCCGCGTCGTCCAGGTACTGCGTCGTGTTCGCGCACCAGACGGCGTCGAACATGCCGTCCGCGTACGGCAGGTCGAGGACGCTGCCCCTGCGTACCACCAGCGGCGCGGCGCCCGGCCGGCCCCGCAGCCGTCCGGCGGCGCGCTCCACGTTCTCCCCGGCCAGGTCGATGGCCGAGATCCGGCCCGCCGCGCCGACGAGCTCGGCGATCCGGGGCAGGAACGCACCGCTGCCGCAGCCCGCGTCCAGTACGTGCCACCCGGGCCGGATGCCCACGCCGTCCAGGGCGTCCCGGTAGTACGCGGCGCAGGCCTCGAAGTGCGGGTCCACGATCTCCTCGTGGGTGAACGGCAGCCCGGTGGACGTCGTGTACCCCCACGCCGCGTGATCCGCCGTCAGCATGCCGCGGCCCCCGCCCCTGCCCGTACGACGGCCTCCGCGGCCGTGGTTTCCGCATGGGCCAGCAGGTCCGTCAGGATCTCCGCCGTCGCCTCCGGCGCCTCCAGGGGAGCGAGGTGGCCGACCCCGGGAAGGACGACGAGCCGGCCGCGCGGCAGCGCCTTCGCCGTCCGGCAGGCCTCGTCGAGGGAGACGAGCTCGTCCTCGGCGCCGATCACCACCACCGCGGGCATGTCCGCCGCCCGCAGGGTGGCCGTGGAGTCCGTACGGGCCGCGATGGCCCGCTGCGCCCAGGCGACGGACCGCGGCCGCGCCGCCAGGGCCAGGCCCGTCACCCGCGCCGTCAGGTGCGGCCGCCGGGCGCGCGTGGTGGCGCCCAGCAGGGAGGGCGTGGTCGCGGCGACGAGCCCGGCGCGCGCCGAGTCGTCGAGGACCGCGTCGGCGAAGCGCAGGCGCTGCCCGGCCGCCGCCGCGGAGTCGGCCGTACCCCGGGCCGCCAGCAGGGCCAGTGCGCGGACCCGGTCCGGGTGGCGGCGCAGGAAGGCCATCGCCACGTAGCCGCCCATGGAGCAGCCGGCGAGGGCGACTTCGCCGATGTCCTGCCGGTCGAGTTCCCGGGCCAGGCCGTCGGCCACGAGATCGAGCGAGGGCGAGCCGTGGGGCAGCGGCGCGGCGCCGAAACCGCACTGGTCGGGGGTGAGGACCTGCCGGCCACGGGCGCGCAGGGCCCCGGCCGTTCCGTCCCACAGGGAGGAGTCGAGGGGCAGGGCGTGGAGCAGGACGAGGGGGAGGCTCATCGGCGCGCCGCCCTTTCCGAGTCGGCGACGAACCGCCGTACGTGCTCGGGCGGTTTGCCGCCCCGCAGCCAGGCGAAGGCCACCGGCGAAGGCGGCAGGTCGTGCACCGGCACCACCTTGACGTCCGGCGGAACCACCGCGTCCAGGGACTGGAACGAGAGGTGGATCGCGTACGTGCTCCTGAGCAGCTCCGCCATCGCGGTGAGCGTCGTCATGGCGTGGATCCGGCGGATCGGCCGGCCCAGCGGGGTCCGCGGCGGCACCACCAGGTCCCAGACGTGCCCCGGGAACTCCCCGGGGCACCGGAAGCCGCCGTACTCCGCGACCTCCTCTACCGATACCGAGGCGCGGCCGGCCAGCGGGTGGTGGGATCCGACGAGGACGGCCCGCCCGTCGAAGCCGACCGGCTCGCTCACGGCGAGGTCCGGCTCCAGGGGGTCGTACTTGACGATCATGATGTCCATGGATCCGGCCCGCAGCGGGGCGAACGGCTCGGTGACCTCGTACGGGACGTACTCCACCGACCCCGGCGCATGGCCGGCGGCCGCGACGAGACGGGACGCCAGGTGCGTCGAGCCGTGGACGCCCAGGCGGACGGTGCGCGGCGCGGCGCCGGCGCGGGCGGGTGTGCGGGTGTGGGTACGGGCGGGCGTGGGGGTGGGGGTGGGGGTGGCGGTGGGGGCTGGCATTTCAGACCTCCGTGGTCAGTCCGGCATAGGCCTGGAGCTCGTCCGGGCGGTGGACATCGGTGTCGACGCGCAACATGGCGAGCTGCGCGCCCAGCCCGGTCAGGCGCGGTACGAACCGCAGCGTCAAGCGGTCTCCGGGACCGATCAGCCCGTCCAGGACGGCCTCGGCGAGCAGGTGGTTGACGTGCACGAGCGCCTCGGTGACCGACACCTTGGCGGTGGCGATGTACAGCTCGCGGCGGGCCGCGGGACGGGCGCCCGGACGGCCGGGCACGGTCACGGTGGCCGACCGCTGCGCGGTCAGCTCGTCCGCCGCCTCGAAGGCCTTGAGCAGCCGGCGCAGCGTGGCCGTCCGCGCGCCGGGCGCGGGCCCGGCCCAGGCCACCGAATCGTCGCCGGCGACGTGGTCGAAGGAGAACCGCTCGCGGAGGTTGGACGGGCTGCCGGCCAGGTAGACGGTACGGGTGAACGAGCGCCGCCACGCCTCCCGTTCCCCGGGGGCCAGGGCGAGGGCGAAGGCGCAGGTCTCGCGCACCCACCGGGGCAGGTCGAGCCGGCCGATGACGACCACGGCCAGCACCTCGTCGGCCGGGGCGGCGCGGTCGCCGTGGAGTCCGGCCCGGACGGCGCGCAGTGCCTGCGCACTGGACAGGTCGAGCCCGTCCGCGAGCTCCGGGCGGGCGGACCGGACGCGGTCCGCGGCCGACTTGAGCAGGGCCGCGGAGGACAGGGGGAAGGGGGTCACAGGAACACCGCCGACAGGAGTGCGGGATCGGGAGCGGGTCGGCCCTTGCCGAGGAGCGAGGAGACCAGCCGGTAGGGGTCGACGTACGCGTGGCCCCGCCGGTGCCGCTCCAGCGCGTCGGCCAGATCGCAGGCGCCGGTCGCGGACCCCGAGCGCCTCAGGAGCCGGGCGGCCACGGCCAGGCAGTGGCGCAGCAGGTCGTGGCGGAACGACTGCTGCTCGCCCGGGCCGAGGGTCGCGATGAAGTACAGGCGCATGCCGAGCCGGAGCGCGTCGTCGCCGCCTCCGCCGTCCGCGGCGCCGCCCGCCTCGGCCCAGGCCCGCAGCAGGGCGCCCGCCGTGTGGTCGCGCCAGCCGCCGTGCCGGGCCGAGGTGATCTTGCCGTCGATGGGCACCCGGCCGATGGGCACCCGGCGCACCGGCGGCCCCAGGCCGGTCAGCACGCGGTGCAGCAGCCGGTAGTCCGCGTCGAGTTCGCGGTCGTACAGCAGGACCACTTCGTCGTACCAGGGCACCAGCGGCAGCAGCTCGCGCAGCGCGCAGGCGAGGTAGTTGGGACGGCCGTCCGCGGTGACGATCCGGCGCAGCGGCATCCCGTGCCGGGTGAGGTCCAGGTAGACGGGGCCCCCGCAGTGCCGCTGGTCGAGGACCAGGCCCACGGCGGCGAGCCGTTCGATCATCTCCTCCAGCCCGAGGCCGGGCGGCTGGTGCTCCCGCAGGCCCGGGTCGTGCATCCCCAGCCGCTCGTAGTGCCCGGCCCACAGCCGCAGCATCCGCTCGCTCGCGGGGTGCACCCAGCCGCTGTGCTCGACGGCGTCCCGGTAGGGCCGCAGGACCTCGGCGCCCTGGCGCTGCTCCTCGGAGCGGTAGCGGACGTACAGGTCGCCGATCTCCTCCTCGGAGAGCTGTGTGTAGTCGGTCTCTCCGTGGGTGCGGTCGAGGAACTCCCAGAAGCCGACAGTCTGCTCGGTGACGTGGTAGGTGGTGTGGCTGTAGCGGTACGTCACCGCGGCGAGCGGGGCGGTGGCCCGGAACATCACGTCCGTCCACAGCAGGCCCTTGAGGTGGCTGGGGGTCAGCGGCTTGGTGGGGGTGATCGTGACCGGTGCCAGCAGGACGTTCTTGCGGGGCAGCACGTTCATCCTTCCTCCCGGTCCGGGGCGTGGGCGTGGGCGTGGGCGGTGACGGTCTGACGGAGTTCGGCGTACGTCGGCGGACGCGGGCCGGACGGTAGGGAGGTGTCCGGCGCGGCCGCTCGTACGCGGGCCAGGAACTCCGGGTCGGCGAAGACCTCGGCGGGGGTGGCGAGGCCCGTCCCGACCCGGGTGGTGCCCCGCCATACGGCGCGGTCGGTGGCCGACGCCGCGCTCGCGGCCTCCCGGACCGGCACGGGCACGGGTGGTGCGGGTGGTGCGGGCGCTGCGGGCGACCCGGGTTCGGGGAGCGACGGGGTTCCGGCGGCGGCCCGCCACCGTTCGGCACGCGACCAGGAGTCGTGCGCCCCCTGCTCGTACCAGGGCCGCAGCACGCGGTCGGCGAGTTCCGTGGCGGCCAGGCCCAGCCACTCGTCCACCGCCGGGTGTTCCTCGATCAGGTCCGCGAGCCGGAAGGCGTGCATGAGCGCGAGGGACAGACCGCGGCCGAACATCGGATCGGTGACGCAGGCGGCGTCCCCGGCCCGCACGAGTCCGGCGACCGGACGCTGCCGGCCGGGCCCCGCCCCGCGCAGGACGTTCGGCGGCATCGCGATGGCCCGGACTGGGCCGAGCGGCTCCGCCGCGCCCCCGTCGACCCAGTCGGCCAGGTACGGGGAGAGCCGGCAGGCGGCGGTGAAGGCGGCGGGCGTGCGCAGGGCCGCCAGCGCGCGGTCGCCGGGCAGGGCGCCGAAGGTGATGGCGAAGACCTCGTTGTCCGCCGGGTGCAGGACGGCGGAGTAGTGGTCCCAGATGCCGCCGGCCGCGTTGCCCCGGTTGAGCGGGCCCGGCGGCGGCCCGCCGGGGTCGCGCAGCCGGTAGAAGCGGCCGAAGGCGTGCAGCCGGCTGGGGCCGGTCAGGTCGCCCGCGGCCGGGATGCCCGCCGCGGTCAGCCAGGACCGGGACGCGGACCGGCGGCCGGAGGCGTCCACCACCAGATCGGCGGGGATCCGCTCGCCGCCGTCCGTGACGACTCCCGTCACCCGCAGGCCCGTCGGCCCGGACGGGGCGGTCAGCACCCCGGCGACCGTGGTCCGGTGGCTGAAGGCCACCCCGGGCAGGGCCTCGACGGCCCGGTGCAGTACGAGGTCCAGGACGGCGCGGCGGACGAGCAGCGTGACGAGCTCCTCGTCCCCCGGCTCCACGGGACCCGGCGGCGCCGCAGCGGTGAGATCGGCGAGCCGGGCCCCCTCCGCCAGCGCCGCGTCGAGGACGGCCGGAGCGTGGGAGCGCAGCACGCGCACGCCGAGCGCGTTCAGAATGTGGTCGTGGCCGGCCTGGGGGACCGAGAGCCGCTCCCACAGCTCGGCGCTCTTGACGACCGGCCCGTCCGGAGGCGGTTCGCTCCGCTCCAGGACCCGCACCCGGTGGCCGCGGCCGCCGAGTGCCAGGGCCAGGGCGAGGCCGGCGGTGCCGCCGCCCGCGATCACGATGCTCGCCATGGTCAGCGACGCCTGCCGTGCACGAAGAACACCCGCCGTACGTCCTCCACCTCGCGCGCGGGCACCGGGTCCGGCCACCGCCCGAAGTCGGCGTCGGGCTCGCCCGGCTGGACGGCGCGCACGTCGAACCCGTACTGCTCGAACAGGGCCTCCGGCTCGTCGGTGCCGAACACCCACGGGCACCCCCAGCCGGCGAAGACGTCCAGCAGGCCGCGCATGTGGGGGAGGGTCAGGGCGGCCCGGTTGACGATGTCGGCGGCGATCCGGCTGCCGGGCGCGGAGATCGCGGCGACCCGCTCCAGCATCCGGTGCGCGTCGGCCTCGGGGATGTAGTAGAGCAGCCCCTCCAGCAGCCACGCCGACGGGACGGCGGGGTCGTAGCCGGACGCGATGAGGCGCTCCTCCCAGTCGTCGGCGGTGAGGTCGACGGCGACCGTACGGTGGTCGACCCGCGGCCGTGCTCCCCGCAGCCGCTCGGCCTTGAAGTCGAGCACCGCCGGGCGGTCCACCTCGAAGTAGCGGATGTGCCCGGGCCACGGGAGCCGGTAGGCGCGCGAGTCCATGCCGGCCGGGGCCAGCACGAGCTGGGTCGTCCCCGGGTCCTGGGCCGCATCCTGGAGCAGGTCGTCGAAGAACCGGGTGCGGATGGCGTTGTAGTCCGGGGTGCTGGGCAGGGTGCGCGGCCGGTCGGGCGGGAAGGTCGCCGCCCGGATCTCGGCGAGCAGTTCCGGGCCCGCCTCGCCGACCAGGCCGGCCGCGTACGGGTCCTCGTACAGCCGGTCCTCGCGGCGGGTCTCGGCGGCCCGCAGGGCGGCGGTGAGCAGGGCGGTCCGTTCGACGGGGTTGAGCACGGGCATGGTGGCTCCTTGTACGGGGGGTGCGGGTGCCGGACGGCCGAGGTGCGGTGGGGTGGGGTGGGAGCGGTGTCAGGCGAGCGGGTCCCGGGGGTCCCGGGTCAGGCGCTCCCAGAGGACGTCGTCCTGCCGGAAGAGGCGGTCCTTGACCTGCGTCGGGCGGATGCCCCCGGCGACGGCCTCGTGCCAGTCGCGGTCGAACGCCTCGGCGTCCAGCAGGCGTACGGCGGGGGCGGCCAGCCGGCCGTCCGCCCGGGCCCGCGCGTACCCGGCGGACCGCGCCGCCAGGGAACGGTCCAGGGCGGCGGTGAAACGTACGGTCTCGGCCGCGTGCCAGGGGCTGCGCGGGGCGATCGCGAACACGTAGCGCGGGGCCCCGGGCTCCGCCGGAGCGGTCGCCGGGCCGGCCGTCGCACCGGCCGCGGCACCGGCCACCGGGCCGGCCACCGGCTCGACCCGGCACGCCACGTTGCGCAGCGCGAGTCCGCCTGAGTCCAGGGCCGTGCGCAGGGCCCGGACCACCTCCGCGTCCCGCAGCCGTTCACCCGCCGCGTCGGACCGGCCGCCCCGGCCCGCGTACTCCAGCCGCGGGACCCCGCCGGACGTGTCCACGACGCGAACCACGTCACCGACGGCGTACCGGTACAGCCCGCCGACGTGGCTGAAGACCACGTGGTAGTCCTGGCCGGCTTCGAGCTCGTGCGGCAGCAGCGTGGCCGAGTCCGGGGCGAGGTCCTCATCGGCCGGTACGAACTCGTACACCGAGGCCGACGCGACCAGGCTGCCGGCCGAGGCGTGCCGGTCCAGCGCCACGCCGACCGGGCCCTCCGAAGCGGCCACCGGCGCGGGCAGCACCGTGACGCCGGGGCCGAACTCCTCCCGCAGCGCGGGCAGGTACAGCGAGGCCACCCCGGTCGTCCAGCAGAAGATCGCCCGCAGCCGCGGCCACACCTGCGCGGGCCGTACGGTGCCGAAGTACTCAGCGAGGTGTTCGAGCTCGGCGGCCCGCTCGGGGTCCGGAGCCCGGTGCGGCAGACCGCCCAGGGTGCCGTCGCGCACCTCCTTCACGATCCGCGGCCACCACAGGTTCAGCTGGTACGGGACGGCGGCGACCATCGCCGGGTTGATGCCGATCAGCGCGCGCAGATCGCTCTGCACCGCCAGCCGGAGCCGCAGGTACGCCCGCTCCAGGTGGTCACCGGGCTCGGTGGGGACCGGAAGCGCCGCCCACGGTGCGCCCGTGCCGGGTTCGGCCGAGAGGGGTTCGCCGAAGCGGGCCCCGAAGTCCACCTGGCTGGCGCCCACATGGGGCCGGCCGTCGCCCGTGGTGGGCGGGGCGCTCAGCGGATCGTGCTTGAGGTTGAGGACGGCGTCGGGCCGGTCCAGCACGTCCGGGAAGTGCTCGATCAGCGGGGCCCAGGCCGCGAAGTAGAACGGCATGAAGGTCGTCCGCATGAAGCGCGGGGTGACGGGCACCTTCTTGTGCGCTCCGGTGCTGCCGCTGCTGGTGAAGTAGACGGCGGGCGCGTCGGCCGACAGCAGGTTCCGCTCCCCGGCGGCCGTCCGCTCGATGAGGGCGGCGTGGTCGGCGTAGTCGCGTACGGGGACGGCCTCCCGGAAGTCGTCCACCGTGAGGACGCGGCCGAGGCCGTGCCGCCTGCCGAACCGGGTGGAGGCGTTGAAGCCCACCAGGTCGGTCAGGACGCGCTGCTGCGTGCCGCGCAGATCGGCGTGCTCGGCGGCCAGCCGCTCGCGCGCGGCGAACACCCGCTCGCGGTAGCGGCCGGTGTGGCCGGGGGCGTGCCAGACGGAGTCGGCGTTCACGGGGCCAGCACCTCCCGTACGGCTTCGGCCGCCCGGTCGGCGTCGGGCTGCTCCGGCAGCATCGTCACCGGCAGCTCCCGCACCTCCTCCAGCAGCAGCTTGCGCAGGTTGCGCTGGTAGCCCTCGAACTCCGCCCAGCTGCCGTCCTGCCCGTCGTGCTCCAGGGCGTTGAGCCGTGCGCCGTCTCCCCTGCGGCGCCAGGCGGAAGCGGGCGGGACGTCGAGGAAGACCACCCCGCTGGGCTGCGGGAAGGAACGCCACCAGGAGTACATCCGGCTGTCCCGGACCCCTGCCATCCGGCACTTCGCCAGGATCTTGTAGTAGTACGAGTCCACGAGCACCGGAACCCGCGGGTCCGTCTCCCGCACCTGGTCCCGGAGGTGGACCACGGCCGTCTGGAGCACGCTGGCCATGAAGTCCACCGAGTACGCGGTGGACAGGCCCGGCAGCAGGTGGTCGTGCACGTCCCGCCGCAACCGGGTGATCAGGGCGTGCTCGGGGGCGACGAACGCGCGGTCCGTCGACACCATCCGCCACTCGGGCAGCATGGACACCAGGCGCCCCATGACCGAGGACTTGCCGGCCCCGTCGGGACCCAGCAGTACGTGGAACCGGCGCCCGCTCACCGGACGGCGATCGTCTCGGAGCGCCGCCGGGAGAGCAGCGCCAGGCGCTCGCGCAGCTCGGCGTCCTCGCCCACGGCCACGGGGTGCCCCACGAGCTCCAGCATCGGCAGGTCGGAGACGTGGTCCCCGTACGCGAAGCAGTCGCGCGGGTCGACGGCGGGCCGCGCCGCCAGATCGGCGAGGACCGCGGCGCGCTTGCCCTCGCCGATGACCGGGACGCCGACCTCGCCGGTGTAGCGGCCGTCCTCGATCAGGGGGCGGGTGCAGAGGACCGTCTCCGCGCCCAGCTCGCGCGCCAGCGGCTCCAGGAGGGGCGGGAACGAGCCCGAGACCAGGACCAGGGGCGCCCCGGCGGCCCGGTGGCCGCGCAGGGCCCGGCGCGTGGAATCGATGTAGAAGCCCCGGGTGGAGGCGGTCCGTTCGGCGAACCAGTCGTCCGCCAGCCGCGTGACCGTCTCCACGGACTCGCCCGCGTAGTGGCTGTAGTAGAAGCGGTTGATCTCCTCGCGGGGCGCCCCGCCGGCGGCCCGCCGGCCGATCACCGCCGTGATCCGCTCGTACTCCTCCTCCCCGGCCGCGCCGTGCCGGCGCACCAGCTGGTAGTGGAGGAAGTCGAACATGCTCTTGACGCTGATCAGCGTCTCGTCGACGTCGCTGAAGACGACGTAGGGCCTGGGCCCGGGCCCGGGCGTGTGGTCGCTCATGACGTACGGACCTCCGCGCGCGCCGGAGCCGCAGCCTCCGCGGCGGCCGCAGCCGCGGCCAGCGCCACCCCGTCCTGGAGGGACCGCTGCGCCGCCCGCGTCTCCTTGGCGTGGGAGACCTGGGTGTCGAAGGCCGTGAACCGGACCTCCATGCCCGCCGTCTCCGACCCGCCCTGGCTCACGGACAGTTCGCAGTGGAAGGTCATGCGGGTGCGGTGCGGGGTGCGGTGGGCGAGGACGCGGCAGCGCACCACCGCGGGGAGCGGGAAGAGGAAGTTGCGGTACCGGGTGGCGAAGGAGTCGATGACGAAGTAGCTGCTCCCCACCGCCTCGGCCGGCAGGTAGAACTGCTCGGCGACCGCGATGAACATCTGCCGGCCGGCCTCGGTGGCCAGCATCCCCTGCATGTGCTGTCCGGTGAGGTGGTCGGACATCACCTCGTTGTCGCCGTCGACCAGCAGGTCCGCCTCGTACCAGTCGGCGCCGACCGGCCGCGGCGCGGAGATCAGCACGTTCTCGGGACGGTGTTTGTGGGCGATCTCCCGGCCGGCGCGGGTGTGCAGCGCCTGGTCGTCGATGACGACCAGCTCCGCGAGCCCGCGCCGGGCCAGGGTGTCGCGTATGAACTGGACGTCGAACAGGGAGACGCCCTGCCCCACGCTCACGCGGACCCCGTCGGCGCTCTCGGCGCCGTCGGTGCTCTCGGGGAACGTCCCGTTCCTGATCAGGCGGGCCAGCTGGGAGACGGTGAACACGCCTTCGTGGTGGGCGAACTCGGCGAACACGTCGCCCACGAGGAACAGCGTGCCGGGCTTGGCATCGGTGGCCTGGGACGACTCATGGGGCATGGGCACGGACATGGCATTCGGCCTTTCCTGTTCGGGTGGTGGAGGGGGTCACGTCATTCGGTCAGGCGCCGGCTCAGCACCGGGAACTCCGGGTCGCTGCCCAGGGCGCCGCCCTCCGTCCAGCGGTTGCGCGGCACCTCCTGGACGTAGACCGTGATCTTGTCCAGGGGGGCTCCCGTGACCTTCCTGACGGTCCGGGTCAGCTCTTCCATGAGCTCCCGGCACTGGGCGTCGTCCTGGCCGTCCCAGGTGGTGACGGAGATGATGGGCATGGGATGGGACCTCTCAGGCTGTGGTGCGCAGGTCCTGGAAGGACGGGCCGCGCAGTTTGAGGTGGGCGTGGATGTCCCCGCCGAGGCCGAACTCCCCGATGGCGCCGCCGTAGCTGCGCTGGTAGCTCATCCACAGCACGACGACGTTGATGATCCGGTTGGCGCCGGGCAGCCCGGGGTCCGGGAACGGGTCCGGCATCGTGGCGTGGTACCGGCCGGAGCCCTCCGCGTCCGTGACGAACACGTTCGGCACTCCGAGCGGTCCCGGCCGGGTCGGGCCCGCCGGATCCAGGTCGCGGGCGCGCAGCGACATCACCGTGTAGACGCTGTTCGGTACGAGACGGGAGAAGTCGAAGTCGAACGTCCCGGACCGGCCGTCGGGGGTGACGGCGACCTCCAGGCTGCCGCTCGCCTCCATCCACCGGCCGAAGGTCACCGGCGCGACGACCTTGGGCCCGTCCTCCGCCCGCAGGTCCGGGATCGGCACCTGGTGGAAGGCGTGGCTCGGCCGCTCGACCCGGGCGGCGTCCGGCAGCTGCTCCGGCGCGAACACCATGGGGTAGTTGTTGCACGGCAGGGGCAGCGGCAGGGTGTGGAGCACGAGGTCCCGGTCCGCCCCGCCGGGGTCGGTGTCCAGTTCGCGCACCACCGTGTACGGGGCGAGGCGGCCGAACTCGGGAACCGGGCTGGCCGGTGAGACCACGGCCGCGCCCCACTCGGGCGCGGCCCCGCCGGCGGCGGTGGGCCGGTTGACCATGCCCACCACCACGAAGTTGCCGTCGCCGTCCATGACCTCGCTCGGCGGGTACAGCGGACCCTGGGTCGTGAGCGCGAGCTCGTACGTCTCCCGGCGGTTCGGGGTCGCGAGCCCGGCCGGGGCCGGGGGGCGGGTCGCCGTACGGGTCGCCGTACCGGTGGTCGTACCGGCCGTCGTGCCGCTCGTCGTGCCGATCTCAGACATCGGCGCGCTTGTAGACGCGGGTGTAGAGGCCGCCCTCGCCGCCCACGATGTAGCGGTCGCCCGCCTGGCGGACGATCTCCTGGTACTCCGGCGACGTGAACACCGCCTGGTACTCGGCCGGCTCGACCTCGAAGCCGGACACGAACATCACGCCCGGCTGCGAGCTGATCAGCGAGTGGTACGCCAGGAACGTCTTCACCTCGTCCGCGCGCCGGACGACGTCGAAGATGGTGTTCTCGCGCCACTCGCGGTAGGCGGCGTACTCGCGGGGCTTGACCTCGATGTAGCGCAGCTGCACGTACGGGGTCTGCGGCAGCGGGTCGGCGGTGTCCTTGGGCGCCTCGACGAACTCCAGGAGGTGGCGCCGGAAGTCCGTCACGAGGTCGGCCGACACGGCCTCCCAGAGCTGCTTCCAGCCCGTGTTCAGACCATCGAGCTCGGAGAGCTCCTTGACCGGCGTGATCTCCAGGACGTTGCCGTCGTCCACGCTGACGTACAGCGCGCGGCCGGCCACCGGCTCCTTCTGGTTCAGCCGGCTCCACTCGGCGAGGACCTGGTCCAGCCGGCCGGGGGCCACGGCGACTTCATTGAGGACGAGCAGGGTGGAAGACATGGGTGTGCCCTTTCGATGAATGCGTGAATGCGTGATGCGTGAAGGTGTGCATACGTGAATGCGGAAATGTGTGGTGGGGGGATGGTGCGTGGGGGGGAATGCGTCAGGCGACGGTGACGCCCTTGGCCGCGATCACCGCGGCCGCCTCCGCGACGGTCTGCTCGGGGACGAGTTCACCCATCTCGATCTCGACGCCGAACGTCTTCTGCAACCGCAGGGCCAGTTCCTCCAGCAGCAGCGAGTCGATCTCCATCGCCTCGAACGTGGTGTCCGGCGTGACATCCGCCGTCGGCACGTCCAGCTCGCCCAGGACCGTGACCACCCGGCTGACGATCGAAACATCCATGAGAATCCTCCGTGAATCACTTGGAACGCCGACTTTCGCGTTGCGGGATCGGAGCTGGTGAATTCAGCGGATCGAATTCCGTCCGCGTCCCACGGATTCATCATGGGATCCGGGAACGGGCGGAGGAAGTGTCTCCTGATCATGGTGGTGCGAACACCACCGGCATGGGAATCAGGCGGCCTCGGCATGGCAGCCGACGAGTTCGCGCGGACGCGCGGCCGATTCCGCCCCGGGCCGGGCGACATACAGGGTCAGCAAGGACTCGGGGCTCTCCGGCACGCTCATCACCACGCGGTCGAAGACCCGCACCCCGGCCTGCGGGAGCACGATCTTGCGCCGGCTCTGGTTCGGGCCGACCACCTCGTGACAGTCCCACAGCGTGGCGAAGCGCGGGCTGCGCTCGCTCAGCCGTTCCGCGATCCGGCCGAATTCCCGGTCCTCCGGGAAACGGGCCGACTGCGCCCGGAACTGGGCGACCAGACCGCGCCCCACCTCGTCCGCCTCGGGGTACTTCTCGCGCGTCGACGGCTCGGTGAAGAACTTCAGCACGCAGTTGTCGCCACGGGCGTCGATACGGAACAGGGAGCGGGCCGAACGGCTGGCCAGTTCGATCCGCCCGTACCGGTCGGTGATGTACGCCGGATTGCGCGACCACCCCTCGACGAGCGCGTTCATCCGCGCGTACTCGCTGTCCCACCGGCGGCCCGCCGTCGGCTGCGGCGGATTGTGGCCGGCCAGCCGGTAGAAGTACGTGCGCTCCACGTCCCCGAGCCGCAGCGCGTTGCTGACCGCGTTCACGATGCCTTCGGACACGTTGATGTCCCGGCCCTGTTCGAGCCAGGTGTACCAGGACACCCCGACCCCGGCGAGAGCCGCGACCTCCTCGCGCCGCAGCCCCGGCGTACGTCTGCGCTCCACGTTCACCAGACCGACTTCCTCCGGCGTGATCTGCTCCCTGCGCGCCCGCAGGAAATGCCGCAGCCGCGTCCGCCGTAAAAGTCCTGATACCGGAGGGGATGCAGTCGTCTGCATTCCTCGACCTCTTTCTCTTTCCGACTGAAGAAAACCTCGGTGCGGTGCGCCCGGCCGGCAGGCCCACCGATGGTGGTGGCACCACCCCGTTCGACAGACACTCCCTCCCGCCGGAATCCCCCGCCACACTGGCGGCATGTTCCACACAGCGGCGAACATCCCGGTTTCCAGGGCGGCGGGTACGGCGGAGAGCATCCCGGCGAAGAACGAATCGACCCGGCTGCGCCTGTTCTGCTTCCATCACGCGGGCGGCAGCGCCTGGTCCTTCTCGGGCTGGGGGCAATGGCTGGGCCGCGGAGTGGAGGTGGTGCCGGTGTCCATGCCCCCCAGGTCGGCGCCCGCGGCCGGCGTCCCCGGTGCCGTCAGCACGATGGACGACCTCGTACGCGAGGTGACAAGTCAGCTGACCCCCTTCCTCGACGAGCCCTACGCCTTCTACGGACACAGCATGGGAGCGCTGGTCTCCTACGGCGTGGCACAGCGGCACATCGCCGCGGGACGGCGCCCGCCCGCCTGTTTCGTGGCCGGGGCCCACCGCGCGCCGCATGTCCAGGCTGCGCCCGACCTGACCGTAGGGCTATCGGATCGAGCCTCCCTAGAGCTGCTGTTGGGCCTGGGTGGAGCCGGTCGGCTGCTGCGGGAGAACCCCGTCCGCATGCGGACCGTCGTGCAACGGCTCCGCGATGACCTGCGGGTTTGCGGTACCTACCGGCATCCGGAGGCGGGCCACCGGCCGCTGCCCTGCCCGGTCCACGTCCTGCGGGGCAGCGGTGATCCGCTGGTGCCGGCGGCGGACGCCGAGGCGTGGCGCGTGCACGCGGGCGGGCCGTTCTCGTTCCGCACCCTCCCCGGGGGCCACTTCTTCAACCGGGAGCACAAGGACCTGTTCTTCGCCGAGTTGGGGCACATCCTCGGGGCGGTCGAAAAACGAACCGTGTGATTCCCGCCGCTGACACCGCGTGGGGGTGTGACCTACCTTCGGGCGGTATGGACGCCATGCCGTTAGGGACCGACCGCAACGACCGTAACGACCGCATCGAGAGCAACGACCGTACGAAGAAGAAGCGCACCGAGCTGGCGCACTTCCTGCGGAGCCGCCGGGCGGCACTCTCCCCCGAGGACGTCGGACTGGCGACGGCCGCCCGGCGCGCCCGGGTCGGGCTCCGCCGTGAGGAGGTCGCGGTCCTGGCCGGGGTGAGCGCGTCGTGGTACGCGTGGCTGGAACAGGGCCGCCCCATCAAGGTCTCGGACGGGATACTCGACGCGATCAGCCGGGCCCTGCGCTTCAGCGAACGCGAGCGGGTGCACCTGTACCGGCTCGCGGACGCCAACCCCCCGCTGCCGCTGTCGGCTCCGGACCTCCCGGACTCCGGACTCTTCCAACGGATGGTGGACACCCAGCTGTTGGGGCCCTCCTGCGTCATCGACCGGTACTGGGAGATCCTCGCGGCCAACGAACCGGCCGCGGAGGCGCTGCGCCTGGGCCGCGACGGCAACGACAACTTCCTGACCAGCCTGTTCAACGGATCACACGGCGAGCGCTACCTCAACCGGCCGCAGCTGGCCCGCCGGATGACGGCCCGCTTCCGCCTGCAGTCCTCGTACGGGGCCGACGATCCGCGGTACGAGGAGATCGCCGGAGAACTGGCCGGGAGCGACCCGCGGTTCGCCGAGCTGTGGGAGCGCCACGAGGTCGAGGAGTTCGTGCCGACGACCGTGGAGGTGGACCACCCCCACGAGGGCCGCGTCTCCTACGTGCTCTTCACCCTGGACCTGGACGAAGCCGTCGGCACCCGCCTCCTGGTGTACCTCCCGCCGGGCGCCGCCGGGCCCGTGTCGGCCTGGTCGTAGGCGTAGGCGTAGGCGCAGTCGTAGGCGAAGGGGGCCGGCGGCGAGGGTGGTGGTCCCACCACCACCGGCGGCACGGTCTGGATGGGTTCCGGCCGCCGCCGCAGAATCGTCGGGTGGCCTGCCCCCGCGCGGAGAGCGGCCCGTTCCACCGTGCCCGGCAGCGGCGTCCCGCACCGGCGACTATGGAGGCCTCCCTTGACTCATGCGACTGAAGCCCTCGATGCCGTTGACGCGTTGGGCCACGGCCGGACAGCGGTCCTCACCGGGCTCGGGACGTTCGTCCCGCCCCGCGTCGTGACCAACGAGGAGCTGTCCCGGACCATGGACACCTCGGACGAGTGGATCCGCACCCGTACGGGCATCACCCAGCGGCACTGGGCCGACCCGGGCACCGCCACCGGCGACCTCGCGGTGGCGGCGGGCGAGCGGGCGCTGAAGTCGGCCGGCTCCGGGGACGTCGACCTGGTGGTGCTCGCCACCACCACCCCGGACCACCCGTGCCCGGCGACGGCTCCCGAAGTCGCCTCCCGGCTGGGCCTGGAGGGCGTGCCCGCGTACGACGTGGCCGCGGTGTGCAGCGGCTTCGTCTACGGGCTCGCCTCCGCCGCGGGCGCCATCGCCGCCGGCATCGCGGAGCGCGTCCTGGTCATCGGCGCGGAGACGTACTCGACGATCCTCAACCCGCAGGACCGCACGACGTCGGTCATCTTCGGCGACGGCGCCGGAGCGGTGGTGCTGCGGGCCGGCGACCCCACCGAGCCCGGTGCGCTGCTGGGGTACGACCTGGGCAGCGACGGCTCGCTGAAGGACCTGATCATCGTCCCGGGCGGCGGTTCACGGCAGCGCTCGGCCGCGGCCGCGGCCGACGGGCCCGAACCGGACCCCGCCGACGCGTACTTCACCATGCAGGGCAAGTCGGTCTTCCGGCACGCCGTGACGCGGATGGCGGCCTCCTCCCAGGCCATGCTCGACCGCGCCGGCTGGGCGGCGGATTCGGTGGACTGGTTCGTGGGCCACCAGGCGAACGTACGGATCCTGCACGCCGTGGCCGACCAGCTCGGCATGGCGCGGGAGCGGACGGTCGTCAACCTCGACCGGGTCGGCAACACCTCGGCCGCCTCCATCCCGCTGGCCCTCTCCGACGCCGTCGCCGCGGGTCAGGTCACACCGGGCGACCGCGTGCTGATGAGCGCCTTCGGCGGCGGCGTGACCTGGGGCTCTACGGCCCTGGTCTGGCCCGACATCACCGCGTACTGAACCAGCCGACCAGCCGACCAGCCAACCAGCCAACCAGCCAACCAGCCATCGAATCAGCCAACGAACCAACCCCCTTCGTCGGCCGCCGGTCACCGTGACCGGCGGCCGACGTCCGTTTGAGAGAGCGAGGACTTCCAGATGACCGGATCGGCACCAGCGGCCATGACGACCCCCCTGACCATCGCCATCCTGGGCGCGGGCAACATCGGCCGCCCGCTCGGCCGGCACTGGGTGGCGGCCGGGCACCGCGTGACGTTCGGCTCCCGGGACCCGGGCCGGCTCGCGTCCTTCGCCGAACCGCTGGGCGAGCGGGCGCGGGCCGCGACGTTCGCCGATGCGGTCGAGGCGAGCGAGGTCGTCCTGCTGTCCGTCCCGCACCCGGCCCTCGACGGCCTCCTGGAGCGGCTGGCGGGCCCGCTGGCCGGAAAGACCGTCATCGACGCCACCAGCCCGATCGGCCTCTCGGAGGAGGGACTGTTCGTCTCGGTGCTCGGACCGGGCGTCACCCGGGGGAGCCGGACCGCCGGGCTGCTGCCCGACAGCCCGCTCGCCCGCGCGTTCTGCCACTTCCCGGACGAGCTGCTGTGGTCGCGCGGCACCGGGCAGCGGCACTTCTGGGGCATGGGCACCGCCTCCGACGACCCCGCGGCCCGGGCGGTCACCGAGACCCTGGTGCACGACGCCGGTTTCGTACCGGTCCATCTCGGCGGGCTGGAGGAGTCGGCCGCCCTGGATCCCGGCGGCGCCCTCTTCGGCCTCGCCTCCACGGCCGCGGGCCTGCGCGCCGCGGCCGGTCTCGGAACGTAGGGCCTCGGAACGTACGGCCTCTGACGTACGACGGGGACGGCCCGCCCCTCCGGCCGGAGCCGGAGGGGCGGGCCGTCCCGTTTCCCACGGGCCTTCGGTCACGCGGTGGGGGAGGATCCGACCTTCTCGCCCGCTCCGCGGACCGCGAGGGGCCGGGGCCCGGCGGCGGGGAGGGTGGCCGCCACGAGCTTCTTCTTCGGGTTCGACCAGCGCCGCGTGATCGGCCGTTCGACCAGGGTGTACAGCGCCCACGAGACCAGGATCGCGACGCCCATGGCCAGCGCCATCAGCCCGACGGCTGCCGCGTTCGCGTACGAGTGGCTGCCGAGCAGCTTCCACACCGCGACCATCACCGTGTAGTGCACCAGGTAGAAGGCGAACGAGATGTCGCCGAGCCAGACCATCGCGCGGTTGCGGAAGAGCGTGAACCTGCCCTCGTCGTCCGCGATGGCGCCGGCCGCGATGAGGAGGGCGGCGGGGACGACGCAGACCGCGCGCGTCGCGTAGAGGGGAGGAACGAGGTAGCCCAGGGCGAAAGCGGCGGCGAGCAGGACGCCGGACCAGACCATGCCGATGTTGCGCCAGCGTCCCGCCATCACGGAGCGCGCCACGAGGATGCCGAGGGCGAAGTCCAGTACCCGGGGCAGCGGCAGGATGTAGGAGAAGAAGTACTGGTTGATCGAGGTGTCGGGCTCGGTGGGCATCATCGCCCCGGCCGGGACCAGCAGCGTGGAGAGCAGCGGCGTCGCGATGATGCCGGCGACCACGCCCACGACCCAGAGGTTCAGCCGGCGGGCCGGGATCTTCTTGATCCAGTGGAGCAGGACGGGGAAGAGGAGGTAGAAGACCGCCTCGACGCCCAGCGACCAACCGGCCGGGTTCACCCCGAAGTTGATCGCGAAGTCCGGGTACCAGACCTGGACCATGAAGAGGTTGAGCAGGCCGATCGTCATGTCCGTGATGGGCGCCGCGAACACCAGCATGGCCAGCGCCCAGACCACCACGTAGTTCGGGACGATCTTGAGGAAGCGGCGCCGCCAGAAGCGCGGCGCGGTGTCGGTGTCCCGGGCCGACCAGGTCAGTACGAAGCCGCTGAGCACGAAGAAGAACGTGACGCCGAGGGCGCCGGCGTGGGCCACGGCGTCGTAGTACGTCGTGACGGCCGAGCTGCTGCTCAGCCAGGGGACGCCCAGGAAGCCCAGGAGTGCCGCGTGGTAAAGGAACACCACGAAGGCGGCGGGAAAGCGCAACCCGGTCAGCGTGTCGAGGCGGGTCACCCGGGTACGCATTCTGTCCGTCGACACGATGCTGCTCCTTCAGAAGAGGGATGCTGGGAAAGACGCCAGGAAAGCTACCCGAGATACGGCCCAATTGCCGGGGCGCACTTATCCGGTTGGTCCCACCACCAGGAGCCGGAGGCACTTCCTCCGCAGGCGCGGGCGCGGGAAAATTCATCAGCGGACCTTTTCCGCCTTTTCGAATCCGAGCGTCACCTGGCGCCATTTCTCGCTTCGCGCATATTCCTCGACCCGGGAGCAACCATGTCCACCAGCGTGACCAGTCAGAGCAGCACGACGCCCCCGGTGACGGAAGTCCCGACCCCCGCGGCCGCGCCACCGGGATCGCCCTGGCGGTCCTGGCTGGCCGTGGTCGGACTGGCCCTCGGCGTCTTCTCGTTCGTCACCACAGAGACCCTGCCCATCGGCCTGCTCCCGTCCATCGCCGAGGGCACGAACGTCTCCCTCGGCTCGGCGGGATTCCTCGTCACCGGCTTCGCGGTACTCGCCGCGGTGACCGCCGCACCCCTGACCGCACTCACCGGCCGCGTGGACCGCAAGTGGCTGCTCGTCGCCCTGATGGTCCTCTACGTCGCCGGCAACTTCATGGCCGCAGCCGTCTCCGGCTACGCGCTGCTCCTGACCGCCCGCCTCATCGTGGCCCTGGCGCACGGGGTGTTCTGGTCCATCGCCGTGTCGATCGCCGTACGGCTGGTCCCCGAGCGGCACGCCGTCCGCGCGACCTCGGTGGTCCTCGGCGGCATCTCCCTCGCCTCCGTCGCGGGCACCCCGCTCGGCACCGCCGTCGGCCAGTCCGCCGGCTGGCACGCGGCCTTCGTCTGCGTCGGCTTCCTCGGCTTCCTCGTCCTGGCGGCGAGCCTGCTGTTCATGCCCGCCCTGCCCGCCAAGGGCACCGGCAGCCTGGCCGCGCTCCTGCACGTACTGCGCCACCGCGCGCTGCGCGTCGCGGTCGGCGTCACCGCGCTGATCATGAGCGGCCACTTCCTCGCCTTCACGTACGTGGCCCCCTTCCTCCAGGAGGTGACCGGCGTGCGGCCGTCCCTCGTCGGCGCGCTGCTGCTGGTCTTCGGCGCGGCCGGACTGGCCGGGAACTTCGCGGCGGGCGCCGTCGTCGGCCGGGCCCTGCGGACGAGCATCATCGGCTGCACCGGACTGCTGGCCGTCGTCATGGGCGTGATGTACGCGGGCGGAGCGAGCGGCCCGCTCGTCATCACGATGCTGGTGTGCTGGGGCGTGCTCTACGCGGCGCTCCCGGTCGCCCTGCAGACCTGGGTCATGCGGCTGGTCCCCGAGGAGAGCGAGGCCGCCTCGTCGCTGTACGTCGCCGCCTTCAACGGGGCCATCGGCGTGGGCTCGTTCATCGGCGGCCTGATCATCGACTCCGACGGCCCGCGCCTGGCGATGGCCGTGGCCGGCGCCTTCGCGCTCGCCGCGATGCTGGTGACCGCTGCTTTCGGCCGGAGCGGGGGAGAGGCGCGGACGTCCGCCCGCTCCTGATCACGACGCTTCCACATGTCCCGCCCGGGCCCGCGTGAGGGGTCCTCGGGGGCGGCGTGAGGAATTCATGGTGGCCGTATGGCGCACGACCTGTCGTGAGGCTCGGGCGCGCGGCCATACTCGTGAAACCCTCCGCCCGGCAAGAGAGGTGCAACATGCGGTATTCGACCGGGGGTGTCCAGACCTTCCATCTCTGGTCGCTGTCCGAGGACGTGATCGTCGATCAGGGGGCCGGCGCGGACGTACTCCTGCTCACCAGCCGCTGGGGCCAGGACCGGCTCGACCGGCCCAGCCCGGCGGTGCGCGAGGTACTGCGGAGGATGGAGCTCGGTCCGGTCCTGCTGGCCAATGCCCTGAGCGAGCCCGAGGACCAGTGCCCGTTCACCCTGCCGGCGCTCAGCAAGCTGTCGCACCTCGTGGTGCGCACGCTCGGCGTGGACGACCTGAAAGGGCCGCTGCTGTCCGTGGTCCCGCTGTCGTCGGCGGCCTCGTTCGTCCTGATCCGGCCGGCCGGTGAGCGGCGCGTGTGCCTGCCCCGGCACGTGGCCTTCACCGTGCCGGAGTCCGGCACCGGATGCGTCCTGGAGTCCGAGCGTTCCCCCCACCGCGTCGTCCTGCACCGGCAGGAGGCGGCGTGGGTGGCGATGACCCTCGCGTGGCCGACCACGCTGACCGCGGTCTCGGCCGCGCTGCCGCTGCCGCCGCAGGTGACCGAGGACATCGTCGGCTATCTGGCGGCCGCCGGACTGGTGACGTCCGTGGACGAGCCCGCGTAGCGGCTCGGCGGCTCGGCGGATCCTTGGCTCGGCGGATCCTTGGCTCGGTCGCTCGGTCGCTCGGTCGCTCAAGGGACGCTGGTGTTCCGGCCGAGTTCCCGTCCAGACGGTTTCAAGCCACTTGCCCGATAGTGCGGCGCATGCAGCGGGAAAGTCCCGTAACTGACTCGACGGAGTGGCCATCATGCTGGACACGGATACCTTCCGTAAGGTTTTCGGTTCCTTTCCGACGCCTGTCGCGATCGTCACCGCACTCGGCGAGGGCGGCGAACCGACCGGCTTCACGTGCAACGCGTTCTCCGCCGTCTCGGCGGCGCCGCCCCTGCTCCTGCTGTGCGTGGGCAAGGGCTCCAGGACCCTGCCCGCGATCCTCGCCTCCGGGGCGTTCGCGATGAACTTCGTGGCCCACCGGGGCCGGGACGCGGCCCGGACCTTCGCCGGGAAGGCAGTGCGCAAGTTCGACGGAGTGGCCTGGCGCGGCGGGCTGGCGGGGGTTCCCGTACTCACCGAGGACGCCGTGGCCTACGCGGGCTGCACGCTCGTGGAGACGGTGGAGGCCGGCGACCACCTGCTGCTCATCGGGCGGATCGACGAGAGCGAGACCTTCCCCGGTGCGGCCGCCCTGTACCAGCAGGGCGAGTTCGGCCGCTGGGAGCCGGACCGCCGGCTGGCCGTCCAGTACTGACGCGACGACGAAGCTCCTGGCGGACACGGTGTCTGCCAGGAGCTTCGTCGTTCGTACGGCGCGGCCGTATCGCCTTGTGCGTGGGGGGCGGCGACGGCTAGGCGGAGAGTGCATGCAGGGTGGAGGAAGGGACTTGCAGGCCGGTGTCGTTGGCCAGGATGGCCTGGTGCAGCCGCTGGATCCGCGGCGACGGTTCGACCCCCAGCTCACTGATGAGCGCGTGGCGCAGCGCCTGGAAGGCGTCGAGCGCACGCCAGGGGTGCCCGGCCCGGTACAGGGCGGTCATCAGCTGGGCGGACAGGGTCTCGTGCAGGGGCTGCCGGCTCACGAGCATCCGGAGCTCGCCGATGATCTCCGCGTGCCGGCCGAGGCTGAGGTCGGCTTCGAGGCGCATCTCCAGCGCCCAGTCGCGCTCCTCCTGCATGCCGATGACCTCCGTGCCGAGCACCTCCCCGACCGGGACGTCGGTGAGGGCCGGCCCGCGCCACAGGTCCAGGGCGCGGCCGAGCTGCTCGGAGGCCGTCCTGGGGTCGTTCTCGGCCATCGTCCGGCCGCCGGCGCGCACCAGCTGCTGGAACGTCAGCAGGTCGAGGGAGAACTCCTCGGGAGCGAGCCGGTAACCCCCGTAACAGGTCGCCAGTACGTCCTTGGCGCTCCGGCCGGATTGCTGCTGCACGCCGGCCTGCGTGAGTTTCCGGCGTAATTGGAGGATGTAGGTCTGGAGCGTGGTGGCGGCACTGCGGGGAATTGCATCGCCCCACAATTCGGCCATCAGCGTTTCCACTTGTACGACACGTCCCGCGCGGATGGCGAGCAGCGCGAGGATCTGGCGCGGTTTTCCGGCGGTCGGTGCGATGGACATGCCGTGCATACGGGCTTCGAGCGGTCCGAGAACTCCGAATTCCATGGACTCAGCATCGCAGCCGCCTTGAGCGGGCGACCAGTGACGAGCGCACGGGCGGACATGAAGTTCTCATACGCGTCCGCCCGCCTGCTGAGGAGCAGGCGGGCGGAGGGGGAACGGGCGGAACCCGCACGGTGGGCTCAGCCGTTGACGAAGGTGAGACCGGTCGCGTCGTAACGGGTACCCGCGATCTCGCCGGGCGGGGCCGCGGCCTCGATCGCGGCGAGGTCCTCGGGGGAGAGCTCGACGGACAGGGCCGCGAGGTTCTCCTCCAGGTAGCGCCGGCGCCGCGTGCCGGGGATCGGCACCACGTCCTGGCCCCGGTGCTGCACCCAGGCGAGCGCGAGCTGGCCGGCCGTGATCCCCTTCGCCGCGGCGAGCTCGTCCAGCTCGGCGACGATCGCCAGGTTCCGCTCGCGGTTGCCGTCGGCGAAGCGCGGGTGCCCGCGCCGTACGTCGGTCTCCGCCAGCTTCTCCACCGAGCCGTACCGGCCGGTCAGGAACCCGCGCCCGAGCGGGGCGTACGGGACCACCCCGACGCCGAGCTCGCGGCACACCGGGAGGATCTCCGCCTCCAGGTCCCGGGACCACAGCGACCACTCGCTCTGCAGCGCGGCGATCGGGTGCACCGCGTGCGCCCGCCGGATGGTCTGCGCACCGGCCTCGGACAGGCCGAGGTGGCGTACCTTCCCGGCCCGCACCAGCTCCGCCATGGCGCCGACGGTCTCCTCGATCGGAACCTGGGGATCGACCCGGTGCTGGTAGAAGAGGTCGATGTGGTCGACACCGAGCCGGCGCAGCGACGCCTCGCAGGCCTGCCGTACGTACGCGGCGTCGCCCCGTACGAGGGTGGGCTCGCCGAGCCGGTTGGCGAAGCCGAACTTGGTGGCCAGCACGACCTGGTCGCGGCGCCCGGCGACGGCCCGGCCGATCAGCTCCTCGTTGTGGCCGCTGCCGTAGAAGTCGGCGGTGTCCAGCAGGGTCACCCCGAGGTCGAGGGCGCGGTGCAGGGTCGCGACCGACTCGGCGTCGTCGGTGGCGCCGTAGCCGTGGCTCATGCCCATGCAGCCCAGGCCCTGAGCGGAGACCGCCAGTTCGCCCAGGTGACGGGTGGGGACGTTGGTCATGCTGCCTCCAAGGCGAACGGGCGGGACGAGAAGAGAACGGCGGCCGGATCGAAGGTCAGGGCGATGTGCGTGGCGATGGAATTGACGTCCCGCCAGGCCCGCTCCAGCGGACTCCCGGTGCTCTGCCCGGAGGTGCCGGAGGCGGCGAACATCCGGTTGACGGCGTTCACCAGAAGCTCGGTGGACAGCGCGTAGTCGCGCACGTTGCGGGCGATCTCCTCCTCGCTGATCCGGGCGCCCCGGTCGGCGACGGACGCGGCCCGCTCCAGCAGCAGCATGGCGGCGTCTATTTCACCGGAGCTGCGGGTCAGGACGGCTTCGTACGTACTGAGGGAGGGCCCGGGACCACCCGCCCGGCCGCCGCCGCGCGCGAGCCGCTGCGCGGTGTCGCCGGTCCACAGCTCGAGCGCGCCGCGCGCGGCCCCGAGGGCGGCGGGCGCGCACGACAGCCCGTTCACGGCCTGGACCGGCACGGTGTGGCCGTCGGACAGCCGCTGCCGGTCCACGCTCCGCGACTCGGGAACGAACACGTCATCGACGATGACCGTGTTGCTCCCGGTGCCCCGCATCCCGGACCCGGTCCAGGTGTCCTTGACGGCGTAGGCACCCCGGGGCAACGCGAACAACCGCGCACCGCCCGCGCCGGGCAGAGCGGCACACAGCACCACCCAATCCGCATAGTCGACGCCGCTGATGTAGGCCCAGCTCCCGGACAGCTGCCACCCACCCGGGGCCGGCACGGCCTTGCCCACGGGCGAGAGCGACCCGACGACGAAGACATCGGCCCCGCCGCCCCAGACATCGGCCCGCCCCTCCTCCGGCAGGCAGGCGGCCACCCGAGCCAGACTGGCCGCGACGGAAGCACACCAAGCAGTAGCGGCACACCCCTCGGCGACGACGGCCACGGCGCGGGCGAACTCGCTGAAGCCGCCCTCCACCCCACCGAACCCGACGGGCACGAAATGCCGGGCGAACCCGCTCTCCAGCATCAGCGCCACCACATCGGGGGTCAGCCGCCGCTGCTCCTCCGCATCGGCAGCCCGCCGCCGCCCCAACGCGCGCAACCCCCCGGCCCGCTCAACAAGCCCGGTCCCCGTAACCATCCTGCCTCCTCGAACGACACCGATGAGCGGCCGGACCATCCCACACCCCCCTCAACCCCCACTCGCACCCCCCTAGAGCGACAATCAGCCTTGCAGCTGATTTGCATCTCCATCTGGGATGGCGAGTTCTCGGTGCTCGAGTACGTCACGCCGGCGGTTCGCTCATACATCCGCCCCCATGGCCCGTCTCAGCGAGTCTCTCGGCCTCCGAGGTGCGGCCATGTGTGCCCGGTCGTCCGGTACACGGATTCGCGAGACGTCCTGGCGGAGGCAGCGCAGGCGGCCGCGCTGGGTTACACCGGCCGGCCCAAAGCCGGCGGTGGAACGGAGCGGCGGGCGTGGGTGACCTCGCATCACCTGGCGGTGGTGACGTCCGATCTCAACGCGTCGGGGCACACAGGTCTGTGACAGCGGTCCCCTGGTGGGGGACCGCTTCGTCCCAAATCAATGCGTAGACGCCGTCCGGCTGCTGTCTGCGGGGGTCAGGACACGTCGGCGCGTACCGCCTTGCCGATCAAACCGTCCGTGTACGCCACCGTCTTCGCGGTGAACGTACCCTTGCCGGTGATCGCACCGGTCACGTTCTCGCCCGGGGCCAACTCCACCGTGGCGATCTGGTTCTCGTCGGCGCCGAGTTCAGCCGTGTGCTTGGTGCCGTTCGTGTCGGTGACCGCAAAGTAGAGCGGGTTCACGTTGATCGGCTTGCTGCTGTTGTTCGTGATGGTGACGGACACGCTCGTGTAGTCGTCACCTTGCGCGATGATGCTCTTTTTGAACTCCGTCTTCTTGGCGACAACCTCGACTGCGGCCTTCCTCTCCGGCTCGGCGGAGGGAGGCTTGGACTCGGACGCCTTCGCCGACGCGGACGTTGCAGCGGCCGGCGGCCTGGACTCCTTGGCGGTCTTGTCGCTGCTCTCACCGCCGAGGGCCGCCCCGACGACTCCGAGGAGCACGACGAACCCCACGATGCCCAGACACGAGAAGCCGACGATCTTCCCCGTGTTGGACTTCTTCGGAGGCGGGGGCGGGTAGCCGTACCCGGGCTGTGGCTGGCCGGGCGGCGGGAATTGCTGAGACATGGAGACCCCCACGGTGAGTGCGAATCCGGTCACCGTACGGAGATATGTGCGCGCGGGTGCGGCAATGTCCAAACCGTGACAATCGAGAGTTCAACTACCCGCCACCTGCCACACTGGAGGCCTCCCGAAGGAGGGGACGCCCGTGAGTGCTGACCTCGTCCGCCTGGCCGTGACGGATACGGTCGCCGGCCAACCTTGCGTCGTGTCGATGTCCCACGCGCGTGAGCTGTGGGACGAGGTGACGGAGCAAGACCGTGAGCAGCTGAGACTGATCGCCCGCTACCGGTTCGCCAACTGGGTGCGCAACGAGTACGGGATCACGCTGTCGGAGGAGCACCTCGACGCCCTGCCGGTGGCTGCGTACATGGCTTGATCAAATCAACGCCGCGTAGGCTCCGCCTGTCAGACCCCACGTCCCAGATCTCAGTCCGATCCGACATCCCCCCAGCCTGCCGCCGGGCACGTGCAGACACATCCGGACAGCCTCAGGCCAGGTCTGGTCATCCCGCACCGACGCCCGCATGAAGACCCGGAAACGTCCGCGTGGCAGCCGACGTTGCCGATCCGCCAGGTAGGTGTTGCGGAGTGACGGATCATGCGCCGGACGGGGGTGCGAGACCCATGCGCCACTCACGCGAGAACAGCGGGAGCCAACGAGAAAGCCCCGGACTCAGTGGGACTGAGTTCGGGGCTTCTTCTTTGGCACTTCAGCTGGTCAGCGACACTTGCACACTGCCTAGCTGGAGTGCCCCCGGCAGGATTCGAACCTGCGCACACGGCTCCGGAGGCCGTTGCTCTATCCCCTGAGCTACGGGGGCGTGTCGTTCGCGTTGCGGCGACGGGTTGAACACTACCAGCTTCCGCGGGGTGATCAGGAACCGATTACGGGCCCGGGGGACGCGGGTCGCTCGGAGGGGGTGGAAGTGGCAAAAACCCGGACGCGGGGGCTTAGGCGGACCTACTCTCGAGTTGTGCCAGGCGCCTCGGGCCGGGTGCTTGTTGTCGACGACAACAAGGTCATCCGGCAGCTGATCAAGGTCAATCTCGAGCTGGAGGGCTTCGAGGTCGTGACCGCGAACGATGGTGCCGAGTGCCTGGACATCGTGCATCGCGTGTGCCCCGATGTGATCACCCTTGATGTGGTTATGCCCCGGCTGGACGGGTTCGCGACCGCCGCGCAGCTGCGTGCCGATCCGCGGACGCGGCACCTGCCCCTCGCCATCGTGAGCGCCTGTACGCAGCACGAGGTGGAGTCCGGGATCGAGGCCGGGGTGGATGCGTTCCTCGCCAAGCCCTTCGAGCCCGCCGAGCTCGTACGGGTCGTACGCCGGCTCGCCGAGCGCAAGGACCGGCGCGAGCGGAAGGGCGCGCCCGCCGGGCGCGGCAGAGGGTAACGCCGGTCGCCTGTTCACATGGCGAAACCGTTCGCGGGATGGGAGGGCTTCTCCCCTAGGCTGGTCCCGTGACCCCCGCCGACCTCTCCAGCACCGTCGCACGCGCCGTGCGCCGCGCCGTCGAGGACGGGGAGCTGCCCGCCGGGACGGGTGTGCCCGAGCGGGTCGTCGTCGAGCGGACCCGGCCCGGGGGAGTGGGCGATTACGCCACCCCCGTCGCGTTCCAGGTCGCCCGGGCCGCCGGACGGCCCCCCGCCGAGGTCGCCAGGGTGATCGCCGAAGGCCTGGCCGCGGAGCCCGGGCTCGAGCGCGTCGAGATCACCGGCGCCGGGTTCCTGAACTTCACCCTCGCCGCCCGCAGCGCCGCCGGGCTCGTCCGCGAAGTGCTGTCGCGCGGACCGCGCTACGGGTACGCGGACGACGCCGGCGAAGCCGAGCCCTTCTGCTGGGCCCCCACCGCCGGGTTCCGACAGCGCGCCGTCCACGAGGCCGTCGTACGCATCCTGCGCAGCCAGGGACGGGAAGACGGCGGCGCGCCGCCCGGCGTCGCCCCCGTCGCGCGCCGCGACGGGGACGTGGTCGCCACCTACGGGCGGGACGCCGCCACCTGGGCCGTGCTCTCCGTTCCGGCCCGCGAGACCCCCCAGTTCGGGGCCCCGCTCCTGGTTCAGGACGAGTCCAGCGAGTTCTTCCTCGTGCGGTACGCCCACGCCCGCGCGAAGGCCCTCGGCCGCGGCGCCGCCCGCCTCGGCTTCCACGCCGACCCCGCCGCGTTCGCCGGCCCCGCCGACCCCGCCGCGTTCGACGGCCCCGGCGCGGCCGGCGCCCCCGCACTGCTGCGGCTGCTCGCCGAGTACCCCCTCGTACTGGAAGCCGCCGCGCACCGGCGGGCGCCGGAGCAGGTCGTCCGGTTCCTCGTCCGCACCGCCGACGAGCTGCTCGATTTTCAGCACTGCGTCCTGCCCAAGGGGGACGAGAAACCCTCGGCCGCCCACCGCGCCCGGCTGGCCCTTGCCGAAGCCGCCGGGACGGTGCTGGCCGGCGGCCTGGCCCTTCTCGGCATAGACGCACCTGACTGCCTGTGATCTGCGAAGAGAGATACCGATGAGCCGTTCCGCGCACCCCGCCGGGCCCCGCCACGCCGACGTCCTGCCCGAGGGGCACTACTCCCCGCCGCCCGCCGACCTCAACGCGCTCGACGAGAAGGTCTGGGCCCGGACCGTGCGCCGGAACGACGACGGGGAAGTGACCGTGGGCGGGGTGGCCGTCACCGCCCTCGCCGAGGAGTTCGGGACGCCCGCCTACTTCCTCGACGAAGAGGACTTCCGGGCCCGCTGCCGGGCCTGGGCGCACGCCTTCGGGCCGGACGCCGACGTGTTCTACGCGGGCAAGGCCTTCCTCTCCAAGGCCGTCGTGAAGTGGCTGCGGGAAGAAGGGCTCAACCTCGACGTCTGCTCCGGCGGCGAACTGGCCACCGCCCTCGCCGCCGGCATGCCCGCCGAGCGGATCGCCTTCCACGGGAACAACAAGTCCGTGGCCGAGATCACCCGGGCCGTCACCGCAGGCGTCGGCCGGATCGTGCTCGACTCCTTCCAGGAGATCGCCCGCGTCGCGCACATCGCCCGCGAGCTGGGCGTACGCCAGCCCGTCCAGATCCGCGTGACGGTCGGCGTCGAAGC
The DNA here is from genome assembly GCF_001279655.1 of Streptomyces sp. WM6372. Lineage (NCBI taxonomy): Bacteria > Bacillati > Actinomycetota > Actinomycetes > Kitasatosporales > Streptomycetaceae > Streptomyces > Streptomyces sp. WM6372. Next base: position 74,530 of record NZ_LGDB01000115.1, read on the forward strand.
CCACACGCACGAGTTCATCGCCACCGCGCACGAGGACCAGAAGTTCGGCATCGCCGTCGCCGACGGCTCCGCCGCCGAGGCGGTACGGCGCGCCCTCGGACACGACAGCCTCGACCTGCTCGGCGTCCACTCCCACATCGGCTCGCAGATCTTCGACATGGCCGGCTTCGAGGTCTCCGCGAAGCGCGTCGTCCAGCTGCTGGCCGCCGTACGGGACGAGCACGGCGTCGAGCTGCCCGAGATCGACCTCGGCGGCGGGCTCGGCATCGCGTACACCCCCTCCGACGACCCGCGCGAGCCGCACGAGATCGCCAAGGCCCTGCACGAGATCGTCGCCCGCGAGTGCGAGTCCGCCGGCCTGCGCGCGCCCCGCATCTCCGTCGAGCCCGGCCGCGCCATCGTCGGCCCCACCGCCTTCACCCTCTACGAGGTCGGCACGATCAAGCCGCTGGAGGGGCTGCGCACGTACGTCTCCGTCGACGGCGGCATGTCCGACAACATCCGCACCGCCCTCTACGACGCCGAGTACGCCGTCACCCTCGTCTCCCGGGTCTCCGACGCCGAGCCCATGCTCGTCCGCGTCGTCGGCAAGCACTGCGAGAGCGGTGACATCGTCGTGAAGGACGCCTTCCTGCCGGCCGACCTGGCCCCGGGCGACCTCCTCGCCGTACCCGCCACCGGGGCGTACTGCCGCTCCATGGCCAGCAACTACAACCACGCCCTGCGCCCGCCCGTCGTCGCCGTGCGCGACGGACAGGCCAGGGTGATCGTCCGGCGCGAGACGGAGGAAGATCTCCTGCGCCTCGACCTCGGATGATCCGGTTATTTCAGGGAGAAGCCCCCATACCCCCAAAATAGGTGTCTCACTCAATGGACCGAGGATGGAAAGTGCTGTCCATTGAGTGAGACTGGTTGAGACCCGGCGCGCAATACCGCACGCCGGGTGGTGATGGAAGATCGAAAGGCGTAGGTCGAATGATGCGTACGCGTCCGCTGAAGGTGGCGCTGCTGGGCTGTGGAGTGGTCGGCTCAGAGGTGGCGCGCATCATGACGACGCACGCCGACGACCTCACGGCCCGCATCGGTGCGCCCGTCGAGCTCGCCGGCGTGGCCGTGCGCCGTCCTTCCAAGGTGCGCGAGGGCATCGACCCCGCCCTGGTCACCACCGATGCGACCGCCCTCCTCAAACGCGGCGACATCGACATCGCGATCGAGGTCATCGGCGGCATCGAGCCCGCCCGCACCCTCATCACCACCGCCTTCGAGCACGGCATCTCCGTCGTCTCGGCGAACAAGGCGCTGCTCGCCCAGGACGGCGCCGCCCTGCACGCCGCGGCCGAGCAGCACGGGCTGGACCTGTACTACGAGGCCGCCGTCGCCGGCGCCATCCCGCTGGTCCGCCCCATGCGCGAGTCCCTCGCCGGGGACAAGATCAACCGGGTGATGGGCATCGTCAACGGCACGACGAACTTCATCCTCGACAAGATGGACTCCACCGGCGCCGGGTACCAGGAGGCGCTCGACGAGGCCACCGCCCTCGGGTACGCCGAGGCCGACCCCACCGCCGACGTCGAGGGCTACGACGCCGCCGCCAAGGCCGCGATCCTGGCCGGCATCGCCTTCCACACCCGGGTCCGCCTCGACGACGTCTACCGCGAGGGCATGACCGAGGTCAGCGCCGCCGACTTCGCCTCCGCCAAGCGCATGGGCTGCACCATCAAGCTCCTCGCGATCCTGGAGCGCGCCGCCGACGGCGAGTCCGTCACCGCCCGCGTGCACCCGGCGATGATCCCGCTGACCCACCCGCTCGCCTCCGTCCGCGAGGCGTACAACGCCGTCTTCGTCGAGGCGGAGGCCGCCGGGCGGCTCATGTTCTACGGGCCCGGCGCGGGCGGTTCGCCGACCGCCTCGGCGGTCCTGGGCGACCTCGTCGCCGTCTGCCGCAACAAGCTCGCCGAGGCAACGGGGCCCGGCGAGTCGGCCTACACCCAGCTGCCGGTCAGCCCCATGGGCGACGTCGTCACGCGGTACCACATCAGCCTCGATGTGGCCGACAAGCCGGGCGTCCTCGCCCAGGTGGCGACGACGTTCGCGGAGCACGGTGTCTCCATCGATACCGTACGACAGCAAGGACGTCCGGACGGGGTCGGCAATGAGGCCTCCCTCGTCGTCGTCACCCACCGCGCGCCCGACGCCGCCCTCTCCGGGACCGTCGAGGCACTGCGGAAGCTGGACACCGTGCGCGGTGTCGCCAGCATCATGCGTGTTGAAGGGGAGTAAGGACCCATGAGCAGCAATCGCACCCACCAGTGGCGCGGCATCATCGAGGAGTACCGGGACCGCCTGCCGGTGACGGACACGACTCCCGTGGTCACGCTCCGCGAGGGCGGCACTCCCCTCGTCCCCGCGCAGGTGCTCTCCGAGCGCACCGGCTGCGAGGTACACCTCAAGGTCGAGGGCGCGAACCCCACCGGGTCCTTCAAGGACCGCGGTATGACCATGGCGATCACCAAGGCCAAGGAGGACGGCGCCAAGGCCGTCATCTGCGCCTCCACGGGCAACACCTCGGCCTCGGCCGCCGCGTACGCGGTGCGCGCCGGGATGGTCTCGGCCGTCCTCGTGCCCCGCGGCAAGATCGCGCTCGGCAAGATGGGCCAGGCGCTCGTGCACGGCGCCAAGATCCTCCAGGTCGACGGCAACTTCGACGACTGCCTGGACCTGGCCCGCGCGCTGTCCGACAACTACCCGGTCGCGCTGGTCAATTCCGTGAACCCGGTGCGCATCGAGGGCCAGAAGACGGCCGCGTTCGAGATCGTCGACGCGCTCGGTGACGCCCCCGACATCCACGTGCTGCCCGTCGGCAACGCCGGCAACATCACCGCGTACTGGAAGGGCTTCAAGGAGTACAAGGCCGACGGCCTGGCCTCCCGTACGCCCCGCGTGTGGGGTTTCCAGGCCTCCGGCTCCGCGCCCATCGTGCGCGGCGAGGTCGTCAAGGAGCCGCACACCATCGCCACCGCGATCCGCATCGGCAACCCGGCCTCCTGGGAGTACGCGCTCGCCGCGCGCGACGAGTCGGGCGGCTTCATCGACGAGGTGACGGACCGCCAGATCCTGGCCGCCTACCGCCTGTTGGCCGCACAGGAGGGCGTCTTCGTCGAGCCCGCCTCGGCGGCGTCCGTGGCCGGCCTGCTCAAGGCCGCCGAGCTGGGCCTGGTCGACCCCGGCCAGACGATCGTGTGCACCGTGACCGGAAACGGCCTCAAGGACCCCGACTGGGCCGTCGCCGGCGCCCCGCAGCCGGTCACCGTCCCGGTGGACGCCGAAGCCGCGGCCGTCCGCCTCGGCCTGGTCTGACCGCAGTACCCCAGTTGCCGGATTCCGGAACGCCTCCGGAAGGCCTCCGGAATCCGGCAACTCAGGCCGTACGGCACAAAAGTCGGCGGCATTCAGCGGAATCCACCGGAAGACACCGACACGCATCGTGCGCCTCCTGTGCGCCCTATGTCGCGAGAGAACCTTCCTTCGATACGCTGTACTTACATCCGCCACCGCGCATATGACCGTGGTGCTGCCCAGAGGGCCTTCGGGTGTCGTACGTTCTCCAGTACATTCGCAGCGAGCCAGCGAAGATCTCGTCTCGCACAGTCACAAGGAGTGTCATCGGACGATGGCCGGTCCAGCGTTCCGCGCCGCCGCCGTACGGGTGCGCGTTCCCGCCAGCAGTGCCAACCTCGGCCCGGGCTTCGACGCCCTCGGCCTGGCCCTGGGGCTCTACGACGACGTCGTCGTCCGGGTGGCCGACTCCGGCCTGAACATCGACATCGCGGGCGAGGGCGCCGACACCCTCCCGCGGGACGAGAGCCACCTGCTCGTACGCTCCATGCGCACCGCCTTCGACCTGCTGGGCGGGCAGCCGCGCGGCCTCGAGGTCGTCTGCGCCAACCGCATCCCGCACGGCCGCGGCCTCGGCTCCTCCTCCGCCGCCATCTGCGCCGGCATCGTCGCCGCCCGCGCCGTGACCATAGGCGGAGAGGCCAAGCTGGACGACGCGGCCCTGCTCGAACTGGCCACTGAGATCGAGGGCCACCCCGACAACGTCGCCGCCTGTCTCCTCGGCGGATTCACCCTCGCCTGGATGGACGGCGGCAGCGCCAAGGCGATCCGTATGGAGCCTGCCGATTCCATCGTTCCGGTGGTCTTCGTCCCCTCCAAGCCGGTCCTGACGGAGACCGCGCGCGGCCTGCTGCCGCGCAACGTCCCGCACGTGGACGCGGCCGTCAACGCGGGTCGCGCGGCCCTGCTCGTCGAAGCCCTGACCAGGCGTCCCGAGTTGCTGCTGCCGGCCACCGAAGACCGGCTCCACCAGGAGTACCGGTCCCCGGCGATGCCCGAGAGCGTGGCACTCGTCAACCGGCTGCGGGCGGACGGCATCCCCGCGGTCATCTCCGGCGCGGGCCCCACGGTCCTCGCGCTGGTCGACAACGGCGCGGCCGACAAGGTCGCGCAGCTCGCGGGCGAGGGGTGGGCGGCGAACCGGCTCGCCCTCGACGCCGCGGGCGCGAGCGTCCTGCCGCTGGGAACCCAGGGCGGCTAGGCCGTAGGGGCAGACCCGCCAGGGGCGGGCGGCCAGGGCAGGCCGCCCGCGCTGTAGGCGCGATTGCCGGTGATTGAGAGGGGGAATATCTGTTGGATCCGGTAGTGTTAGTCTCAAGTGCGCAGCCGAAGCCGCCATGGCTCGGTGCTCAGTGTCCCCATCCGGGACCACCTTTCTTCCGGGAGCCTCCCCGACTGCTTTGATCGCATCCAGCAGTTTCGAGCACGCTCCGGAATCGGCGTGACATTCCCACGCTTCCAGCTCGGGGGCTTCTCGCCGGAACCACCCACGCACGTTTCTCTCCGCCGTTCCTCTTTCGGCGGACCACCGCCCCGGCCGCGGTCCATGACCCATCAGATCATGGTCCGTTGTCGGACAGCACAACCGGTCGCCGAGCCAGACAGGCCGACGTCCGCTCCAGGGAAGGACCCTTCGTGAGCGACACCACCGATCTGATGGGCGCTGCCGACACCACTGTCGACACCAGTGCCCCCGCCGCGGGCACCGCCCCCAAGCGTCGCCGCTCCGGCACCGGCCTTGAGGGCATGGTCCTGGCCGAGCTCCAGCAGGTCGCGTCGGGCCTCGGCATCAGGGGCACCGCGCGGATGCGCAAGAGCCAGCTGATCGAGGTCATCAAGGAGGCGCAGGCGGGAAGCAGCGCCCCCAAGGCCGCGGCTCCCGCCGCCGACGCCGCCGAGGCCAAGCCGAAGCGCCGCGCCACCAGCAAGGCCCGTACGGGTGAGGCCGCCGCCACGGCGCCCGCCGAGAAGCCTGCCGCGCAGGCGCAGATCGAGATCCCGGGTCAGCCGGCCTCCGACGACGCCCCGGCCGGCGAGCGCCGCCGCCGTCGTGCCACGGCCCCCTCCGGCAGCCCGGAGACCGCGGCCCCCGCCGCCGCCGTGCAGGTCGAGGCGAAGACCGAGACCGCCACCACCACCGCGACCGCTCCGGCCGAGGTCAAGGCCGAGGCCGCCACCGCCGTCTCCGCGCCCGCCCAGGAGGGCGAGGGCCGCGGCCGGCGCGACCGCCGCGACCGCGGTGACCGTACCGAGCGCGAGGGCGGCCGCCGAGACCGCCGTGACCGCGGCGCCAAGGCCGACGACCAGGGCCAGGGCGCCCAGGGTCAGGCCCAGGCCGGCCCGGGTCAGGGCGGCCAGGGTCAGGGCGGCCAGGGCGCCGGCCAGGGTGGTCAGGGCGGCGGCCGCGGCGACCGTCAGGACCGCCAGCAGCAGGGCGGCCGTCAGGACCGCCAGGACCGCCAGCAGCAGGGCCGCCAGGACCGTCAGGGCCCCCAGGGCAACGGCCCCGAGGACGACTTCGACGACGAGGGCGGCCGTCGTGGCCGTCGCGGCCGCTACCGCGACCGCCGTGGCCGTCGCGGCCGCGACGAGTTCGCGCCGAACGAGCCGCAGGTCGCCGACGACGACGTCCTGATCCCCGTCGCGGGCATCCTGGACATCCTCGACAACTACGCGTTCATCCGGACCTCGGGCTACCTGCCCGGCCCCAACGACGTGTACGTCTCCCTCGCCCAGGTCCGCAAGGCGGGTCTGCGCAAGGGCGACCACACCACCGGTGCCGTGCGCCAGCCCAAGGACGGCGAGCGCCGCGAGAAGTTCAACGCCCTCGTGCGTCTGGACTCGGTGAACGGCATGGCGCCCGAATCCGGCCGCGGCCGACCGGAGTTCCAGAAGCTGACGCCCCTGTACCCGCAGGACCGGCTCCGTCTGGAGACCGACCCGGGCGTGCTGACCACCCGCATCATCGACCTCGTGTCGCCGATCGGCAAGGGCCAGCGCGGTCTGATCGTGGCCCCGCCGAAGACCGGCAAGACCATGATCATGCAGGCGATCGCCAACGCGATCACCACCAACAACCCCGAGTGCCACCTGATGGTCGTCCTGGTCGACGAGCGTCCGGAAGAGGTCACCGACATGCAGCGGTCGGTCAAGGGCGAGGTCATCTCCTCGACCTTCGACCGCCCGGCCGAGGACCACACCACCGTCGCCGAGCTGGCCATCGAGCGCGCCAAGCGCCTCGTCGAGCTGGGTCACGACGTGGTCGTCCTGCTGGACTCCATCACCCGTCTGGGCCGCGCGTACAACCTCGCGGCGCCCGCCTCCGGCCGCATCCTGTCCGGTGGTGTCGACTCGACCGCGCTGTACCCGCCGAAGCGCTTCTTCGGTGCCGCGCGCAACATCGAGGACGGCGGCTCGCTGACCATCCTGGCCACCGCGCTGGTCGACACCGGCTCGCGCATGGACGAGGTGATCTTCGAGGAGTTCAAGGGCACCGGCAACATGGAGCTCAAGCTCGACCGGAAGCTCGCCGACAAGCGCATCTTCCCGGCCGTCGACGTCGACCCGTCGGGCACCCGCAAGGAGGAGATCCTCCTCAACAGCGAGGAGCTCGCCATCGTCTGGAAGCTGCGCCGGGTGCTGCACGCGCTCGACTCGCAGCAGGCCATCGAACTGCTCCTCGACAAGATGAAGCAGACGAAGTCGAACGCCGAGTTCCTGATGCAGATCGCCAAGACGACCCCGTCGGGCAAGAACGACGACTGATCCGTCGATCCGTCGCCGTACACGGCATCACCGGGACCGCCCCCGCCGCATCCGCGGCGGGGGCGGTCCCGTCTTTTCCGCAGATGCGAGCTTCGCCACACCCGCGGCTTTCGCAAACCCCCCCGCCGCGCCCTGCGTCCCCCCGGGAAACCGCAGGTGGGAGCGGTGCGCCCGACGGCGGACCGGCCACCGGTCCCGCCGGGATCGCCGCAGTGCCCCCGTACGGGTGCCCCTTTCCGCCGTGGAACCCTGGACGGCATTCGTCCGTCTGTGTTCAGAGGGAACGTACTCAGGACTGAGGAGAGCATGAGCGAGGACAGCAGGGACGGCGGCAGGCGTGCCGCGGGCCGGCGCCGACGGAAACCGCCGAAGCGCCGCGGGGCCCTGGTCATCGCCGCGTGGAGCGCCGCAGGCGTGGTCCTGCTGGGCGGGGCCGGCCTCGGCTGGTTCTACTTCCACCTGAACGGGAACCTCAAGACGGTCGACATCGACCAGGCGCTCGGCACCGACCGCCCCCAGAACGTGGACAACGGCTCGATGGACATCCTCGTCCTCGGCTCCGACTCCCGCGGCGGCGCCAATTCCGAGTACGGGCGGGACGACGGCGGCTCGGCACGCTCCGACACGGCGATGATCGTCCACCTCTACGAGGGCCACAAGAAGGCCACCGTGGTCTCGATACCGCGCGACACCATGGTCAACCGGCCGTCCTGCACGCTGAGCAACGGCAAGACCGACCGCGGCAGCGCGCGCTCCCAGTTCAACGAGTCGTTCACCATCGGCGGGGCCGCCTGCGCGGTCAAGACCGTCGAGAAGATGTCGGGGATCCGCATGGACCACTACATCGAGGTCGACTTCACGGGCTTCAAGAAGATCATCGACAACCTCGGCGGCGTCGAGCTGACGACCACCAAGCCGATCAAGGACGGATCGAGCCACCTCGACCTCCCGGCCGGTGCCAACAAGCTCAACGGGGAGCAGGCCCTGGGCCTCGTACGGACCCGCAAGAGCGTCGGCGACGGCTCCGACCTGGGCCGAATACAGCTCCAGCAGGCGTTCATGAAGGCCCTGATCAAGCAGGTCAAGGGCATCGGCGTCTTCGACAACCCCAAGCGGCTGCTCGACCTCGCCGACACCGGTACCAAGGCGCTCACCACCGACAAGTCGCTCGGCGACGTGAAGTCCCTGATGGGCTTCGCGCAGAGCCTCCAGGGCATCGACGCCCAGGACATGAAGATGATCACCCTGCCGGTGGGTCCGGACCCCCGCGACAACGACCGGGTCGTCCCGCTGACCAAGGAGTCCAAGATGGTCTGGGACGCCCTGCTGGCCGAGCAGCCGGTCCCCGCCGAGGCCACCGCGAACTCCATGGGCGACAAGGGCACCGCCGGTCAGATCGTGCAGTAAACCGCAAAATGCCTGGTCAGGCGCTTTCCGCAAGGGAGCGGAATAGATACCGGACCGCCCTCGTTGAGGGAGGCGTCCTCAGAATTTTGACAGGCAGCCCGGTCCTGGCAGACTGGTCTGTCGGCCCCGGTTCACGCAGTGCGCAATTCGGCTCCTGCGACCCGGCGCCCTCCCGAATCTAGGAGACACCTTGAAGCGCGATGTTCACCCCGAGTACGTCGAGACCCAGGTCAGCTGCACCTGTGGCGCGTCGTTCACCACCCGTAGCACCCTGACCGAGGGCACCATCCGTGCCGAGGTCTGCTCCGAGTGCCACCCGTTCTACACGGGCAAGCAGAAGATCCTCGACACCGGTGGCCGCGTCGCCCGCTTCGAGGCCCGCTTCGGCAAGGCTGCCGGCTCGAAGTAGCGAGCCCCCGGCGCCGGACCCCGGCTGCACCCTGTCCACACGGGGGCAGCCGGACCGGCGCCTTTGTCGTCCCGCAGCCCTTTTTCGTACTTTTCACTTCAGGAGCCCCCGATGTTCGAGGCGGTCGAGGAACTGGTCGGCGAGCACGCCGATCTTGAGAAGAAGCTCGCCGACCCTTCGGTCCACTCGGATCAGGCCAACGCGCGCAAGCTCAACAAGCGCTACGCGGAGCTGACCCCGATCGTCGCGACCTTCCGTGCCTGGAAGCAGTCCGCCGAGGACATCGAGACGGCGAAGGAGTTCGCGGCCGACGACCCGGACTTCGCGGCCGAGGTGAAGGAGCTGACCGCGCACCGCGAGGAGCTCACCGAGAAGCTCCGCCTGCTGCTGGTCCCGCGCGACCCCAGCGACGACAAGGACGTGCTCCTCGAGGTCAAGGCGGGCGCGGGCGGCGACGAGTCGGCCCTGTTCGCCGGCGACCTGCTGCGCATGTACCTGCGCTACGCCGAGCGCGTGGGCTGGAAGACCGAGATCATCGACGCCACCGAGTCCGAGCTCGGCGGTTACAAGGACGTCCAGGTCTCCGTCCGCACCAAGGGCGGCAACGGCGCCACCGAGCCCGGCCAGGGCGTGTGGGCCCGCCTGAAGTACGAGGGCGGCGTGCACCGCGTCCAGCGCGTTCCGGCCACCGAATCCCAGGGCCGCATCCACACCTCCGCCGCGGGCGTGCTCGTCACCCCGGAGGCCGAGGAGGTCGAGGTCGAGATCAACCCGAACGACCTCCGCATCGACGTGTACCGCTCGTCGGGCCCCGGCGGCCAGTCCGTCAACACCACCGACTCGGCCGTGCGCATCACGCACGTCCCGACCGGTGTGGTCGCCTCCTGCCAGAACGAGAAGAGCCAGCTCCAGAACAAGGAGCAGGCGATGCGCATCCTCCGGTCGCGCCTGCTGGCCGCGGCCCAGGAGGCCGCCGAGCAGGAGGCCTCCGACGTGCGCCGCAGCCAGGTGCGCTCCGTGGACCGCTCCGAGAAGATCCGTACGTACAACTTCCCGGAAAACCGGATCTCGGACCACCGGACGGGCTTCAAGGCGTACAACTTGGACCAGGTGCTCGACGGCGACCTCGATCCGATGATCCAGGCCTGCGTCGACGCGGACTCGGCCGCCAAGCTGGCGTCCGCGCACTGATCCGCGTCCGACCGCACCACCCCGCACCACCCGCTTCACCGTGTACGCCCCGCACCACCCCCGTACGACAGCAGCCCGGAGGACCAGCGTGAACTTGCTGCTTGCCGAGGTGGCCCAGGCCACCCAGCGGCTGGCCGCCGCCGGCGTGCCCTCACCGCGCTTCGACGCGGAGGAGCTCGCGGCCTTCGTGCACGGCGTCAAGCGGGGGGAACTGCACCACGTCAAGGACGCGGACTTCGACGCCCGCTACTGGGAGGCCGTCGCCCGCCGCGAGGCGCGCGAGCCGCTCCAGCACATCACCGGCCGCGCCTTCTTCCGGTACCTGGAGCTCCAGGTCGGGCCCGGGGTCTTCGTGCCCCGGCCCGAGACCGAGTCGGTCGTGGACTGGGCCATACACGCCGTACGGGCGATGGACGTCGTCGAACCGCTGATCGTGGACCTGTGCACCGGGTCCGGCGCCATCGCGCTGGCCATGGCCCAGGAGGTGCCGCGCTCGCGCGTGCACGCCGTCGAGCTGTCCGAGGACGCCCTGCGGTGGACCCGCAAGAACGCGGAGGGCTCCCGGGTCACCGTCCACCAGGGCGACGCGCTGAGCGCCCTGCCCGAGCTGGACGGCCAGGTCGACCTGGTGATCTCGAACCCGCCGTACATCCCGCTCACCGAGTGGGAGTACGTGGCCCCCGAGGCCCGGGACCACGACCCCGAGATGGCCCTGTTCTCCGGCGAGGACGGACTCGACACCATCCGCGGCATCGAGCGCACCGCGCACCGGCTGCTGCGGCCCGGCGGCATCGTCGTGATCGAGCACGCCGACACCCAGGGCGGCCAGGTCCCGTGGATCTTCGCCGAGGAGCGGGGCTGGGCCGACGCCGCCGACCACCCCGACCTGAACAACCGCCCCCGCTTCGCCACCGCCCGCAAGGCCATGCCGTGACGGGCGCGACCCACCCCTCCACCCCCCTGCTGCACGAGGAGTCCCGCTGATGGCCCGGCGATACGACTGCAACGACGCGACGGACCGCAAGACGGGTCTGCGTGAAGCCGCATCCGCCGTGCGCCGCGGCGAGCTTGTCGTGCTGCCCACCGACACCCTCTACGGGATCGGCGCGGACGCCTTCAGCGCGGAGGCGGTCGGCGACCTGCTCGCCGCCAAGGGGCGCGGCCGCAACATGCCGACCCCCGTGCTCATCGGCTCCCCGAACACCCTGCACGGGCTCGTCACGGACTTCTCCGAGCAGGCCTGGGAGCTCGTCGACGCCTTCTGGCCGGGCGCGCTGACGCTCGTCGCCAAGCACCAGCCCTCGCTGGCCTGGGACTTGGGGGAGACCCGCGGGACCGTGGCCGTACGGATGCCCCTGCACCCCGTCGCGATCGAGCTGCTGACCGAGGTCGGTCCGATGGCCGTGTCCTCGGCGAACCTGACCGGGCACCCCGCGCCGGAGGACTGCGACGCGGCGCGCGAGATGCTGGGCGACTCCGTGTCCGTGTACCTGGACGGCGGTCCGACCCCGGGGATCCAGCCGTCGTCGATCGTCGACGTCACCGGGAAGGTTCCCGTCCTGCTGCGCGAGGGGGCGCTGACCGCCGAGCAGCTGCGGGAGGTCGTACCCGACCTCGAGGTGGCCCCGTGAGCCCTGAGGGGCGTGGCATAGCAAGCGGGCACACCTCCGGCGGCAGCCACGGCTGGGGGGACCCCCACCCGGCGGGCGCCGGCGGGGACACGTTCCGCATCCTCCACGTCAGCACCGGCAACGTGTGCCGCTCGCCGATCACCGAGCGGCTGACCCGGCATGCGCTGGCGCACCGGCTGGGCGGTATTCCGGCCACTGACCTGATCGTGGAGAGCGCGGGGACGTGGGGCCACGAGGGGGCCCCGATGGAGGCCAACGCGGCGGCCGTGCTCGCCGACTTCGGGGCCGACGCGTCCGGGTTCACCGGGCGGGAACTGCTGGACGAGCACGTCATACGGGCGGACCTGGTGCTGACCGCGACGCGGGACCACCGGGCACAGGTCATCTCGATGGGGCATTCGGCGGGGCTGCGGACGTTCACGCTGAAGGAGTTCACGCGGCTGGTGCGAGCCATAGATCCGGCCACGCTGCCGCCGCTGGACGACGGGGTCGCGGAGCGGGCCCGGGCGCTGGTGCGGGCCGCGGCCGCGCTCCGGGGATGGCTGCTGGCACCGTCGCCCGACGCGGACGAGGTGTACGACCCGTACGGGGCGCCGATCACCTTCTTCCGCTCGATCGGCGACGAGATCAACCAGGCGCTGGACCCCGTGGTCACGGCCCTGACGGGCGTCACGGCTTCCCGCTGACGGCAGCCGGCCGGAGGCCGGCGCAGCGCCGCGAAGCCTGAGAGGCCCCCTGGGGCCGAGCAGTGCGAGGGGCGCGATCGAGAAGGGGCCAACCAGGCGCTGGACCCCGTGGTCACGGCCCTGACGGGCGTCACGGCTTCCCGCTGACCCCTGCGGGTGGCCGGGCCGGGCCCCGCGGGGCTGGTCCCGGGCCCGTCTTTCGCCCGTTCCCCGGGGCTGCGCCCCTGACCCCGCGCCTCCAACGCGGCGGGGCTGAAACGGGCTCGAAACGGGCAGAGCGGGCCGGGGCGACCTAGAGTGGGCGTATCCGGGACCGCCACTGGGAGTCGCGCCATGAGCGTCATCACCCCGCCCTCCGACCTGCTGCGGCAGCAGGATCCGCAGATGGCAGACGTGCTCGCGGGGGAGGCGCAGCGGCAGGCCGTCTCGCTCCAGCTGAGCGCGGCCGAGAACTTCACCTCGCCCGCCGTACTGGCGGCACTCGGCTCGGCGCTCGCCAACAAGTACGCCGAGGGCTATCCCGGCCACCGCTACCACGGCGGCTGCGAGTACGCCGACCTCGCCGAGGGGCTGGCCGTCGAGCGGGCCCGGGCGCTGTTCGGGGTGGAGCACGCCAACGTGCAGCCGCATTCCGGTTCCGCCGCCGTGCTGGCCGCGTACGCCGCGCTGCTGCGGCCCGGGGACACCGTCCTCGCGATGGGGCTCCCGTACGGCGGCCACCTCACCCACGGTTCGCCCGCCAACTTCTCCGGCCGCTGGTTCGACTTCGTCGGGTACGGGGTCGACGCCGAGACCGGCCTGATCGACTACCAGCAGGTGCAGGGCCTCGCCCGGATGCACCGGCCCAAGGCCATCGTCTGCGGCTCGATCTCCTATCCGCGCCACCCCGAGTACTCCGTGTTCCGGGAGATCGCCGACGAGGTCGGGGCGTACCTCATCGCGGACGCCGCCCATCCGATCGGCCTCGTCGCCGGCGGAGCCGCGCCCAGCCCGGTCCCGTACGCCGACATCGTCTGCGCGACGACGCACAAGGTGCTGCGCGGCCCGCGCGGCGGGATGATCCTGTGCGGGGCCGAGTTCGCCGAGCGGATCGACCGGGCGGTCTTCCCCTTCACCCAGGGCGGCGCCCAGATGCACACCATCGCCGCCAAGGCCGTGGCCTTCGGCGAGGCCGCGGCGCCGGCGTTCACCAGGTACGCCCATCGGGTGGTGGCCAACGCGCGGGTGCTGGCCGATGCGCTCGCGGCCCACGGTTTCGCGGTGACGACGGGCGGCACCGACACCCACCTGATCACCGCCGACCCGGCGCCGCTCGGCGTGGACGGCCCGACCGCGCGCGGCCGGCTCGCCGCCGCCGGGATCGTGCTGGACACCTGCGCCCTGCCGTACGGGGACCAGCGCGGGATCCGGCTCGGTACGGCGGCCGTCACCACCCAGGGCATGCGGGAGCCCGAGATGGCCCGGATCGCCGTGCTGTTTACCGCCGCACTGCGCGGGGCAGGCGCGAACACCCGCGCGGAAGTGGCCGAGCTGACCAGCGGATTTCCCCCGTACGGGGAGTAAGCAGGACAAGAAGGGCGTACCGCAACCGGGATACCGCCCCCTCGCGTCCTCGATGAGGGGTACATCGCAGCTAATGTGTGGGGCTGAGATGGCCGGCGATACATCTGGGGCAGCCCGTGCGTGAATATCTGCTGACGCTTTGCGTCACGGTCGCGGTGACCTACCTGCTCACCGGGCCCGTGCGGAAGTTCGCGATCGCGGCCGGTGCGATGCCGGAGATCCGCGCCCGCGACGTGCACCGCGAGCCCACTCCGCGGCTCGGCGGCATCGCCATGTTCGGCGGACTGTGCGCGGGGCTGCTGGTCGCGGACCACCTGCGCAACCTCAACGGCGTCTTCGAGCTGTCGAACGAGCCGCGGGCACTGCTCTCCGGAGCCGCCCTGATCTGGCTGATCGGCGTGCTCGACGACAAGTTCGAGATCGACGCCCTCATCAAGCTCGGCGCGCAGATGATCGCCGCCGGTGTGATGGTCATGCAGGGCCTGACCATGTTGTGGATCCCCGTCCCGGGGATCGGGACGGTCGCGCTGACCCAGTGGCAGGGCAACCTGCTCACCGTGGCCCTCGTCGTGATCACCATCAACGCGGTGAACTTCGTGGACGGGCTCGACGGCCTGGCCGCCGGCATGGTCTGCATCGCCGCCGCCGCGTTCTTCCTCTACTCGTACCGGATCTGGTTCGGGTACGGGATCGAGGCAGCCGCTCCCGCCACCCTGTTCGCGGCGATCCTGATGGGCATGTGCCTCGGCTTCCTGCCGCACAACATGCACCCGGCCCGGATCTTCATGGGCGATTCCGGATCGATGCTCATCGGTCTGGTGCTGGCCGCCGCCGCGATCTCGATCACCGGGCAGGTGGACCCGGACACCATGGCCCTGTTCGCCGGTGGTGAGCGCAACGCGACGCACGCGATGCTCCCGGTCTTCATTCCGCTTCTGCTCCCGCTGACGATCATCGCGATCCCGATGGCGGACCTGGTCCTGGCCATCGTGCGGCGTACGTGGAAGGGCCAGTCACCGTTCGCGGCCGACCGCGGGCACCTGCACCACCGGCTGCTGGAGCTCGGGCATTCGCACAGCCGCGCGGTGCTGATCATGTACTTCTGGTCCGGGCTGATCGCGTTCGGTGCGGTGGCGTATTCGGTGCATTCCGCGTCCATGTGGATCGTGCTCGCCATCGTCGGGCTGAGCGCGCTGGGCCTCGTCCTGCTGCTCCTGCCGCGCTTCACCCCGCGTGCCCCGCGCTGGGCCGAGGGTCTGGTCCCGCCGCGCTACCGGCACCGCGAGCGCGCCGCCGAGGCGGCCGCGCTCGACGCCTCGGGCCGGGAGCCGGAGCCCGCCGGGCCGATCCGGGTCGGCGTCTCGGGCGTCAACGGAGCGACCGCGGTAGGCCCCCGTTCGCGCTTCCCCGACCGGCGTAAGGCCGAGTCGGCGCGCTGACGCCCGCGGTACATGTCGGACATGAACCGCCTTTACCACACACAACGACGGCTTGTCGCGCACACACGGGCGGGTTAGCTCTCATGTGTGACAGTCGGCACACTCCGTGGGTAAAGCTCTCATCAAATAGTTTGTGATACCGTTCACTAAACCCGGCGACAGAGCCGAAGGACCGTAGTGCGACGGTCCATTGGCCCGAGGCTCGATCTCGGACCGGGTCTACGCTCGTCCCGTACGAGTCCCGTACGAGTCCGTGCCCCCACCACCACGCGGAGCAAACCGCCATGCGGTCAGATGACGTCCGATCCCTTCTGCACGCCGCTGTACCCACAGCTGCCGCCGGCGCTCTCGCCGCCGTCATCAGCGCCGTGGTCGCAGGCGGCAAGGGGGCTCTCGGGGCCGTCATCGCCACGCTGCTGGTGATGCTGTTCATGGGCATCGGATTCGTCGTTCTGCAACGCACAGCGAAATCACTGCCGCACTTGTTCCAGGCCATGGGGCTGATGCTCTACACGGCCCAGATCCTGCTGCTCTTCGTCTTTGTCGCCGTGTTCAAGAACACGACGCTGTTCAACCCCCGGGCATTCGCGATCACGCTCGTCGCCACCACCCTCGTGTGGATCGGCGCTCAGACGCGTGCTCACATGAAGGCCAAGATCCTGTATGTCGAACCGGACTCGACGAAGGGCGACAAGCCCGAAAATTCGGGGCCGAAGTCGTGAGGGGTAGGGCCGGGATAAGCGGGCGTTCGAGATGCTGCTATCGTCCGGTTCCAACTGCGGCATTGCGGGCGCGGGCATCTGAGCTGACGCCTGTTCCATCGCGAGGCTCGATGCCTGATCGCCGCCCCCACACCCGTAACACCAGTCCAGTGCCGAACAGCGGCTGTGCGCCGCGCCGACACAACGAGGTTGCCGTACCTATGCGCCACGCTGAAGGAGCCCGCGGTGAGTGCTGACCTGACGCAGGTGCTCGCTTTCGAGACCGACTGTCACATCTTCGACGGATGTGGCTTCCCCGGTCCGGGCCTGCACTCGTTCCTCTTCGAGCCGCTGTGGGGCGAGCCCGGCACCACCAGTGTGTACTTCAACAAGCCGATGCTGCTGGCCCTCCTGGGCTCGCTGATCATCGTCGCTTTCTTCTGGGCCGCGTTCCGGAAGCCGAAGGTCGTACCGGGCAAGCTCCAGATGGTCGCCGAGGCCGGCTACGACTTCGTGCGCCGCGGCATCGTGTACGAGACGCTGGGCAAGAAGGAGGGCGAGAAGTACGTCCCCTTCATGGTGTCGCTGTTCTTCTTCGTCTGGGTCCTGAACGTCTGGTCGATCGTCCCTGTGGCCCAGTTCCCGGTGACCGCGATCATCGCCTACCCGGCGGTGCTCGCGATGATCGTCTACTTCATCTGGATGTCGGTGACGTTCAAGCGTCACGGCTTCGTCGGCGGACTCAAGAACCTGACGGGCTACGACAAGTCGCTCGGCGGCGTCCTGCCCCTCGTCATGGTCATCGAGTTCTTCTCGAACGTCCTGGTGCGCCCGTTCACCCACGCGGTCCGACTGTTCGCGAACATGTTCGCCGGTCACACCCTGCTGCTGCTGTTCACCATCGCCAGCTGGTACCTGCTGAACGGGATCGGCATCGCCTACGCGGGCGTCTCGTTCGTGATGGTCATCGTGATGACCGCCTTCGAGCTCTTCATCCAGGCTGTCCAGGCGTACGTCTTCGTGCTTCTGGCTTGCAGCTTCATCCAGGGCGCGCTCGCCGAGCACCACTGAGTCAGGCCCACCCCCCGCTCAGCCCCCATTCGTCCGGTGGCCAACCCCCACCGGTCCGTGAAAGAGAAGGAAGAACTGGCATGTCCCAGACCCTTGCCGCCGTCACCGGCTCCCTCAGCTCCGTTGGTTACGGTCTCGCGGCCATCGGCCCCGGCGTCGGCGTCGGCATCATCTTCGGTAACGGCACGCAGGCTCTCGCTCGTCAGCCCGAGGCTGCCGGTCTGATCCGCGCCAACCAGATCCTCGGCTTCGCCTTCTGTGAGGCGCTCGCCCTCATCGGTCTGGTCATGCCGTTCGTCTACAGCTGACGAACCGCGACCACTAGTCCGATTAGACGAAAGGCACTGATGTGAACCTCCTGGTTCTCGCGGCCGAGACGGAAAACCCGCTCGTTCCGCCGATCCCCGAGCTCGTCATCGGTCTGATCGCCTTCGTCATCGTCTTCGGTTTCCTCGCGAAGAAGCTCCTCCCGAACATCAACAAGGTTCTGGACGAGCGCCGCGAGCAGATCGAGGGCGGTATCGAGAAGGCTGAGGCCGCTCAGACCGAGGCCCAGAGCGTGCTGGAGCAGTACAAGGCCCAGCTCGCCGAAGCCCGGCACGAGGCCGCGCGCCTGCGCCAGGAAGCGCTGGAGCAGGGCACTGCGCTCAAGGAAGAACTGCGCGCAGAGGGCCAGCGGCAGCGTGAGGAGATCATCGCTGCCGGCCACGCCCAGATCGAGGCCGACCGCAAGGCCGCCTCTCAGGCGCTGCGTCAGGACGTGGGCAAGCTCGCCACCGACCTGGCCGGCAAGCTCGTCGGCGAGTCCCTCGAGGACGCCGCCCGGCAGAGCCGCACGATCGACCGCTTCCTCAGCGAGCTTGAGGAGAAGGCCGAGGCAGCCCGATGAACGGAGCGAGCCGCGAGGCGCTGGCCTCCGCGCGCGAGCGTCTCGACGCGCTGATGGACAACACGTCCGTCGACGCGGCGAAGCTCGCCGGTGAGCTGGCAGCCGTCACCGCGCTGCTCGACCGTGAGGTCTCGCTGCGTCGGGTCATCACGGACCCGGCGCAGTCCGGCGAGGCCAAGGCCGAGCTGGTCGGTCGGCTGCTGTCCGGCCAGGTGGGCGGGGAAACCCTCGACCTGCTGTCCGGCATGGCGCGGTCGCGCTGGTCGCAGTCCCGCGACCTGGTGGACTCGCTGGAGGAGCTGGCGGCCACCGCCGACCTCACGGCGGCCCAGCAGGGTGGCGCGCTCGACAACGTCGAGGACGAGATCTTCCGCTTCGGCCGGATCGTCGCCTCGAACACCGAGCTGCGTGCCGCGCTGACCGACCGCGGCGCCACCGCCTCCGCCAAGAGCGAGCTGCTGCGCAGCCTGCTCGGCGGCAAGGCGAACGCCGTCACCGAGCGTCTGGTCGCGCGTCTCGTCACGCACCCGCGTGGACGTAGCCTGGAAGCGGGACTGGAGTCCCTTTCCAAGCTCGCCGCCGAGCGCCGTGATCGCATGGTCGCCACCGTGACCACCGCGGTTCCGCTCAGCGACGTGCAGAAGCAGCGTCTCGGCGCGGTGCTGGCCAAGCTGTACGGCCGCCAGATGCACCTGAACCTCGACGTGGACCCCGCGGTCCTCGGCGGGATCACGGTGCGGGTCGGCGACGAGGTCATCGACGGCACCATCGCGGACCGCCTCGCAGAGGCGACCCGCCGCATGGCCGGCTGACCTCAGCCAGCAATAGAACAAAAGCATTCCTAGCGGCCCGGTTGGGCCGTGCAGAACTTGCAGAAGATTCCTGGGGGTCGCCCCCAGACCCCTAAGAAGCTTCAGGCCCAACAAGGAGAGCAGGGAACCCAGATGGCGGAGCTCACGATCCGGCCGGAGGAGATCCGGGACGCACTGGAGAACTTTGTCCAGTCGTACCAGCCGGACGCGGCCTCGCGCGAGGAGGTCGGAACGGTCAGCGTTGCCGGCGACGGCATCGCGAAGGTGGAGGGCCTGCCCTCCGCCATGGCGAACGAGCTGCTGAAGTTCGAGGACGGCACCCTCGGTCTCGCCCTCAACCTCGAGGAGCGCGAGATCGGTGCGGTCGTCCTCGGCGAGTTCAGCGGTATCGAGGAGGGCCAGCCGGTGCAGCGCACCGGTGAGGTGCTCTCCGTCGGCGTCGGCGAGGGCTACCTCGGCCGTGTCGTCGACCCGCTCGGCAACCCGATCGACGGTCTCGGCGAGATCGCGACCGAAGGCCGTCGCGCCCTGGAGCTTCAGGCTCCGGGCGTCATGGTCCGCAAGTCGGTGCACGAGCCGATGCAGACCGGCTACAAGGCCATCGACGCCATGGTGCCCGTCGGCCGTGGCCAGCGTCAGCTGATCATCGGTGACCGTCAGACCGGCAAGACCGCTCTGGCCGTCGACACGATCATCAACCAGCGCGACAACTGGCGCTCCGGCGACGTGAACAAGCAGGTCCGCTGCATCTACGTCGCCATCGGCCAGAAGGGCTCGACCATCGCGTCCGTGCGCGGCGCCCTGGAAGACGCCGGTGCGCTCGAGTACACGACGATCGTCGCCGCCCCGGCGTCCGACCCGGCCGGCTTCAAGTACCTGGCGCCGTACACCGGTTCCGCCATCGGCCAGCACTGGATGTACGCCGGCAAGCACGTCCTGATCATCTTCGACGACCTGTCGAAGCAGGCCGACGCCTACCGCGCCGTGTCGCTGCTGCTGCGCCGCCCGCCGGGCCGTGAGGCCTACCCGGGTGACGTCTTCTACCTGCACTCGCGTCTGCTGGAGCGCTGCGCCAAGCTCTCCGACGACATGGGCGCCGGTTCGATGACCGGTCTGCCGATCGTCGAGACCAAGGCGAACGACGTGTCGGCGTTCATCCCGACCAACGTCATCTCCATCACCGACGGCCAGTGCTTCCTGGAGTCCGACCTGTTCAACGCGGGCCAGCGCCCGGCGCTGAACGTCGGTATCTCGGTCTCCCGCGTCGGTGGCTCGGCCCAGCACAAGGCCATGAAGCAGGTTTCCGGCCGTCTGCGCCTGGACCTCGCCCAGTACCGTGAGCTGGAGGCGTTCGCCGCCTTCGGTTCCGACCTGGACGCCGCTTCGAAGGCTTCGCTGGAGCGCGGCAAGCGCCTGGTCGAGCTGCTGAAGCAGGGCCAGTACCAGCCGATGCCCGTCGAGGAGCAGGTCGTCTCCGTCTGGGCCGGCACCACCGGCAAGATGGACGACGTTCCGGTCGGCGACATCCGTCGCTTCGAGTCGGAGCTGCTGGAGCACCTGCGCCGTGAGCGCAAGGACCTCCTGACCTCCATCGCGGACGGCGGCAAGATGTCGGACGACACCCTGTCCTCCATCGCGGACGCCATCGCCGGCTTCAAGCGCCAGTTCGAGACCTCGGACGGCAAGCTCCTGGGCGAGGACGCACCGGCCGTCAACGTCTCCAAGTGACGACGGAAGGGACCTGACTCATGGGAGCGCAGCTCCGGGTCTACAAGCGTCGCATCCGTGCCATCACGGCGACCAAGAAGATCACCAAGGCGATGGAAATGATCGCCGCCTCGCGCATCGTCAAGGCGCAGCGCAAGGTGGCGGCGTCGATGCCGTACGCGACCGAGCTCACCCGTGCGGTGACCGCGGTGGCGACCGGTTCGAACACCAAGCACGCCCTGACGACCGAGGTCGAGCAGCCGACCCGTGCCGCGATCGTGCTCATCACGAGCGACCGCGGTCTGGCCGGCGGCTACTCCTCCAACGCCATCAAGCAGGCGGAGCGGCTCACCGAGCGGCTGCGCGGCGAGGGCAAGGAGGTCGACACCTACATCGTCGGCCGCAAGGGTCTGGCCTACTTCGGCTTCCGCGAGCGCAAGGTCGCGGATTCGTGGACCGGCTTCACCGACAGCCCGACCTACGCCGACGCCAAGCGCGTCGCCGGGCCGCTGATCGAGGCCATCCAGACGGAGACGGCCGAGGGTGGCGTCGACGAGCTGCACATCGTCTACACGGAATTCGTGTCGATGATGACGCAGAACCCGGTCGACGGCCGGATGCTGCCGCTCAGCCTCGACAAGGCTCCGGAAGAGGACGGTGCGAAGGGCGAGGTCCTTCCGCTGTTCGACTTCGAGCCGTCGGCGGAGGACGTCCTCGACGCCCTTCTGCCGCGCTACGTCGAGAGCCGTATCTACAACGCACTGCTGCAGTCGGCCGCTTCCGAGCACGCCGCCCGCCGCCGCGCGATGAAGGCGGCGACCGATAACGCCGGAGACCTCATCAAGAGCCTCTCCCGGCTTGCCAACGCGGCCCGCCAGGCCGAAATCACCCAGGAAATCAGCGAGATCGTCGGTGGCGCCAGCGCCATGGCCGACGCGACCGCGGGGAGTGACAAGTAATGACGACCTCTGTTGAGACGGCCGCCGCCACGGGCCGCGTCGCCCGGGTCATCGGCCCGGTCGTCGACGTGGAGTTCCCCGTCGACGCGATGCCCGACATCTACAACGCGCTGAAGGTCCAGGTCGCCGACCCGGCCGAGGATGGCGCGCTGAAGACCCTGACCCTTGAGGTCGCGCAGCACCTGGGTGACGGCCTCGTCCGTACCATCTCGATGCAGCCGACCGACGGCCTGGTCCGCCAGGCCGCGGTGACCGACACGGGCGAGGGCATCACCGTCCCCGTCGGTGACTTCACCAAGGGCAAGGTGTTCAACACCCTCGGTGAGGTGCTGAACTACCCCGAGGCGAACGCCGAGGTCACCGAGCGCTGGCCGATCCACCGCAAGGCCCCTCGCTTCGACGAGCTCGAGTCGAAGACCGAGATGTTCGAGACCGGCGTCAAGGTCATCGACCTTCTCACCCCGTACGTCAAGGGTGGAAAGATCGGTCTGTTCGGTGGTGCCGGTGTCGGCAAGACCGTTCTGATCCAGGAAATGATCTACCGCGTCGCCAACAACCACGACGGTGTGTCGGTCTTCGCGGGCGTCGGTGAGCGTACCCGTGAGGGCAACGACCTCATCGAGGAAATGGCCGACTCGGGCGTCATCGACAAGACGGCCCTCGTCTTCGGCCAGATGGACGAGCCCCCGGGCACCCGTCTTCGCGTCGCGCTCGCCGGTCTGACCATGGCGGAGTACTTCCGCGATGTGCAGAAGCAGGACGTGCTCTTCTTCATCGACAACATCTTCCGTTACACCCAGGCCGGTTCGGAGGTGTCGACCCTTCTGGGCCGCATGCCGTCCGCCGTGGGTTACCAGCCGAACCTGGCTGACGAGATGGGTCTGCTGCAGGAGCGCATCACCTCGACCCGCGGTCACTCGATCACCTCGATGCAGGCGATCTACGTCCCCGCGGACGACCTGACCGACCCGGCGCCGGCCACCACCTTCGCCCACCTCGACGCGACGACGGTTCTCTCCCGTCCGATCTCCGAGAAGGGCATCTACCCGGCCGTGGACCCGCTGGACTCGACGTCCCGCATCCTCGACCCGCGGTACATCGCGGCGGACCACTACGCCACCGCGATGCGCGTCAAGGGGATCCTGCAGAAGTACAAGGACCTCCAGGACATCATCGCGATCCTCGGTATCGACGAGCTGGGCGAGGAGGACAAGCTCGTTGTCCACCGTGCCCGTCGCGTCGAGCGCTTCCTGTCGCAGAACACCCACGTCGCCAAGCAGTTCACCGGCGTGGACGGTTCGGACGTTCCGCTCGACGAGTCGATCACCGCGTTCAACGCGATCTGCGACGGTGACTACGACCACTTCCCCGAGCAGGCGTTCTTCCTGTGCGGTGGCATCGAGGACCTGAAGGCCAACGCCAAGGAGCTGGGCGTCTCCTGATCCGGCGCGCTCCTCGCGGAGCGCTCCCGGTTCGAAGGCCCTCCGGCTGTGCCGGCAGGTGTCTCGACGGAGAGGGGCGGGTGTGTCCCGTCCCTCTCCCCACGCCCATTAGAATTTGACCCAACACCCGGCTGACCCGCCGGGTGGTGACCCGAGGAGCCACCTTGGCTGCTGAGCTGCACGTCGAGCTGGTCGCGGCGGACCGCAATGTCTGGTCCGGCGAGGCCACCCTTGTTGTCGCCCGCACCACGTCCGGCGACATCGGCGTCATGCCCGGTCACCAGCCGCTTCTCGGTGTGCTGGAATCGGGCCCGGTGACCATCCGTACCAGCGAGGGCAACACTGTCGTCGCCGCGGTGCACGGCGGTTTCATCTCGTTCGCGGACAACAAGCTGTCCCTGCTGGCCGAGATCGCCGAGCTCGCTGACGAGATTGACGTCCAGCGGGCGGAGCGGGCACTGGAGCGCGCGAAGTCGGAGGCCGATGCGGCCGCCGAGCGTCGCGCCGATGTCCGGCTGCGCGCGGTCACGGGGCACTGAGCCCCGTACCGAACAGGTTTGAGACCTCAGCCGCGGTCCGGTCTGGAATTTTCCAGACCGGGTCGCGGCTGAGGCGATGCGGGTCGTTTTTCGTTTGAGGTATTCGATGAGCGAGGAGGTCGGTGAAGATGCTCCTCGCTCTGCTTGTGAGCGGCCTGGTCGTAGCCCTGGTGGTGATCGGGCTGTTTGTCTTCGGGCTGCGCCGCAGACTGATCCAGCGTTCCGGCGGTACGTTCGACTGCAGCCTGCGCTGGGGCGTGTCCGAGGAACCCGACATCTCCGGCAAGGGCTGGGTGTACGGGGTCGCCCGCTACAGCGGTGACCGCATCGAGTGGTTCCGCGTCTTCTCGTACTCGCCGCGGCCGCGCCGGCTGCTGGAGCGCTCCTCCATCGAGGTGGTCGCCCGCCGCGCCCCCGAGGGCGAGGAGGAGCTCGCGCTGCTGTCCGACGCCGTCGTGCTCGGCTGTCTCCATCGCGGGACCCGCCTGGAGCTGGCGATGAGCGAGGACGCGCTGACGGGTTTCCTGGCCTGGCTGGAGGCGGCGCCTCCCGGGCAGAGGGTGAACGTGGCCTGAGGGCCCCATGTCGTGACGGAGCCGGGAGACGGGGGGCGGACCCCGTCTCCCGGCTCCGTCGTTCACCGGGGCCGTCCGTGCTACTGGAGACCGGTGTGGATCGCGTTGGCCAGCTCGCCGTTGGCCGTGTCGCCGCTGAACTCCCAGAAGAAGGCGCCCTTGAGGCCCTGCTGCTTGGTCCAGTTCATCTTCCCGGCGATGGTGGCGGGGGTGTCGTAGCTCCACCAGTTGCTGCCGCACTTGGCGTAGGCCGTGCCGGCGACGGTGCCGGTCGCCGGGCAGCTGCCCTTGAGCACCTTGTAGTCCTCGATGCCCTGCTCGTACGTGCCCGTGGCCGGTCCGGTGGCGGTCCCGCCGGGGGCGTCCTGGGTGACCCCGGTCCAGCCGCGGCCGTAGAAGCCGATGCCGAGGTTCAGCTTCGAGCCGGCGATGCCCTTGCCCTTGAGCTTGGTGATCGCGGCCTCGGAGTTGAAGCCGGCGATCGGGATGCCGGCGTACGAGGTGAGCGGGGAGTGCGGGGCGGTCGGGCCCTTGGCGTCCCACGCGCCGAAGAAGTCGTACGTCATCACGTTGTAGAAGTCGACGTACGGGGAGGCGCCCGCGTAGTCCGCGAGGTCGAGCTTGCCGCCGTTGGATCCGTCGGCGGAGATCGCGGCGGTCACCAGGTTGCTGCCGCCGAACTTGGTGCGCAGCGCGGACAGGACGTTCTTCAGGGAGGCGGCGCCGCTGGTGTCGCAGGACAGGCCGCAGGCGTTCGGGTACTCCCAGTCGATGTCGATGCCGTCGAAGACGTCCGCCCAGCGCGGGTCCTCGACCAGGCTGTAGCAGGAGTCGGCGAAGGCGGCCGGGTTGGCCGCGGCCTGGCCGAAGCCGCCGGACCAGGTCCAGCCGCCGAAGGACCACAGCACCTTGACGTTCGGGTACTTCGCCTTGAGCTTGCGCAGCTGGTTGAAGTTGCCGCGCAGCGGCTGGTCCCAGGTGTCGGCGACGCCGTCGACGCTCTGGTCGGCGGTGTAGGCCTTGTCGTAGTCGGCGTAGGCGTCACCGATGGTGCACTTGCCGCCCTGGACGTTGCCGAAGGCGTAGTTGATGTGGGTGATCTTCGCGGCGGAGCCCGAGGTGACCAGGTTCTTCACGTGGTAGTTGCGCCCGTAGACGCCCCATTCGGTGAAGTAGCCGAGCTTGACCTTGCCGCCCGGGTCCGGGGGAGTGGTGCCGCCGCCGGTCGTGGTGACCGAGACGGAGCCGGAGGCCGGGCCCGTCTGGTCGGCGGTGTCGCGGGCGATGACGCTGTACGTGTACGTCGTGCCCTTGGTCAGGCCGGAGTCGGAGTAGCTCGTACCGGTGACGGTCGCGACCTTGGCACCGCCGCGGTAGACGTCGTAGTTCTTGACGCCCTTGTCGTCGGTGGCCGCGGCCCAGCCGATGGTCAGCGAGGTGTCGGTGACCCCGCTCGCGGTGGGGGTGCCGGGGGCCGACGGCGGGCTGTCGGTGGGGGTCCCGCCGCCGTCGCAGGAGCCGCCGTTGACCTTGCAGCCGCCGGGGGCGCCGGAGCCGGCGCCGTTGAAGCCGAAGCTGATCGTGGCACCCGGGGCGAGGGTGCCGTTCCAGCCGACGTTCTTGCCGGTCCAGTGGGTTCCGGAGCTGGTGACGGTTGCGTCCCAGGCGGAGGTGACCGTCGTGCCGGAGGGGTAGTCCCATTCCACGGTCCAGCTGGTGAGGGTGGTGGTGCCGGTGTTCTTCACCGTCCACTTGCCCTCGAAGCCGGTGCCCCAGTCGGAGACCTTGGTGTACGTGGCCGTCGCGGAGGCGGCGGCCTCGGCGGGACCGGCCAGGGCCACGAGGCCGGCGATGGGCAGGGCGAAGGCGGCCACGGTCGCGGCGAGCCTTCGCAGCAGTCGCATGCGGGGTGGGGGTGCCGTGCCTGTTGCGCGTGCTGTGCTCAAGGGTGTTCCTCCGTAGGTCCGTCGCGGCCGTGGGGCCGACCGCGACTGGGGATGGGACCTGCGCCGCCCGTGAGCACGCTTGTCATGGCACGCTCACCACAGTTGCCGCGAGCGTAGAAAGGTCTGGACCAACCGTCAAGAGGTCCAGACCTTCGCTCCGGTGTGCCTCTAGAGGCCCAACTCCTGGGCCAGTACCGCCGCCTGGACCCGGCTGCGCAGCTCCAGCTTCCCCAGCAATCTGCTGACGTGCGTCTTCACCGTCGCCTCCGCCATCTCCAGCCGCAGCGCGATCTCCGCGTTAGAGAGCCCCTCGCCCAGACACCCGAGCACCTCCCGCTCCCGCCGTGTCAGCGAGGCCACCGCCGCGGCCGTCTCCGGCGCCACCGGGGCCTTCACCGGCCGCGGAGCCGCGAACTCGGCGATCAGCCGCCGCGTCACCGCCGGGGCGATCAGGCCCTCCCCGCGCCCGACCGTCCGTACCGCCTCGATCAGCTCCGCCGCGTCCGCGTTCTTCAGCAGGAAGCCCGCCGCCCCCGCGCGCAGGGCGCCGAACACGTACTCGTCCAGGTCGAAGGTGGTGAGGACGAGGACGTCCGCCAGCCCCTCCGCGACCACCTGGCGGGTCGCCGACACCCCGTCGAGCCGCGGCATCTGCACGTCCATGAGGACGAGGTCCGGGCGCAGCTCCCGCGCCAGGCGCACCGCCTCCTCCCCGTCCGCCGCCTCACCCACGACCTCGACGTCGCCCGCGCTGCGCAGGATCAGCACCAGCCCGGCCCGTACGGCCCTCTGGTCCTCGGCCACCACCACCCGGATGCTCATCCGGTCACCGCCTTCTCCTCCGCGGGCAACTCTGCCCGCACCAGCCACACCGATCCCGTACGCCCCGCCGTGAACTCCCCGCCCAGCAGTTCCGTCCGCTCCCGCATGCCGATCAGCCCGGCCCCCGAGCCGGGGGCGCGCGGGCCCGGCCGGTCACCGTACGGGGATTCCACCCGTACGGTCAGCAGCCCGTCCGCGCGCGTCACGCGGACCCGGACCGTGCCCGGGGCCGCGTGCTTGAGGGTGTTCGTCAGCGACTCCTGGACGATGCGGTACGCCGCCAGCTCCACGGGCGCCGGCAGCGGCTCCCCGGGCGGCCGGTCGTCGAACAGTACGAAGTCCAGCCCGCTCGCGGCGCCGTTGACACGGGCCTGCTCCAGCAGGGCGTCGAGCCCGTCGAGGGAGGGCGTGGCGACCGCCTCCTGCTCGGCGCCCGCCTCCCGCAGCAGTCCGATCAGCCGGCGCATTTCGGCCAGCCCCTGCACGCTGTTCTCCCGGATCACCCCGAGGGCCTCGCGGCTCGTCGCGGGGGAGTCGATGGACAGCGCGGCCGTGGAGTGGATGGCGATGGCGGAGAGGTGGTTGGCCACCATGTCGTGCAGCTCGCGGGCCATCCGGGCGCGCTCGGCGACGACGGCCTGGCTGCGGTCCATTTCGGCCAGCAGCGCGGTCTGCTCGGCGCGCAGCCGGGCGGCCTCGGCGGCCTCGCGGTGGTTGCGCAGGGTGGCGCCGGTCAGGGCCGGGCCGAAGCACACGATGCCGGTGATCACGCCGATCATCAGGGCCTGCGGGGTGCGCAGCCAGGCCACCGAGGCGATGGTGACGGCGATGGTGACCAGGCCGGTGGTGACCGGGAGCCGCCGGGCCATGGCGGGCTTGCCGTAGACGACGGCCGCGTACATCAGGTCGGTGAAGATCAGGACGGTGCCCAGGTTCCCCACGGTGAACTGGTCGGCGACCACACCGATCGTGCCGACGGCCAGGGTGACGTTGGGCGCGGTGCGGCGCAGCAGTTCCATCGGGCCGAGGGCGAGGAGCGGGACGAGGGCGGCCCACGCGGGGAAGAAGTGCCGGTTGTTCGTGCTGTAGATGCCGAGCGACCAGAGCAGCAGGCCCGCGAGCACGCTGAACACCGCGAGGAGGACGTCGTCGCGGTGGGGGCGGAAGGTCCTGGCGGGCGTCGCGGGGGCGATGGGCGGGGTCACGGTCCCATCCAACAGGGTGGGGGAGGGCCGGGCGTCGCCGCCGGGGTGGATGCCGGGCGGTGCGGCACTACACCGAAGGATGCAGTCACGGTTCGTCACCGGCGACGACGAGGCGGTGCGGATCGCGCGGGAGGCTGGATCCCGTGGTTGTCGAAGCGCCAACGGAAGGGAGAATCCAGTGCTCGTCGCACTGATCATCGCCTGCGAGGTCGGCTTCTGGGTGCTGCTGGCCGGCGGACTGGCGCTGCGCTACCTCGCGAAGCTGCCGAGGCTGGGGGCGGCGGTCCTGCTGTGCGAGCCGCTGCTGGAGCTGGTCCTGCTGGTCGCCAGTGCCGTGGACCTCAAGAACGGGGGCGAGCCGAGCTGGACGCACGGCCTGGCCGCGCTGTACATCGGCTACACCGTCGGCTACGGCCACTACACGGTGAAGTGGCTCGACCGGCACGCGGCGTACCGCCTCGCCGGGGGCCCGAAGCCGCCCGGCCCGAAGTACGGCAGGGCCAGGGCCGTCCACGAGTGGCAGCTGTGGATCCGCACGCTGGTCGCGGCGGCCGTCGCGCTCGGGCTGCTCCAGGGCGCGATCTGGTACGTGGGCGGCGCGGCCGACACCGGCAGCCTGCAGAGCTGGCAGTACGTCGCCCTGCGCGTGCTCGGCATCCAGGCCGTGATCGCCGCCACGTACACGTTCTGGCCGCGCAAGCCTCCCGCGGACCGGCCGCGGGAGGAACGGGCCGCGGCCGAGCGCTAGGCCGGGGTGTCCGCTAGCGCTCGCCGCCGGGCACCCAGAGGACGTCGCCGACCTCCTTGTTGGCCGTACGGGCCAGGATGAAGAGGAGGTCGGAGAGGCGGTTGAGGTAGGTCGCGGTCAGCGGGTTCATCACCTCGCCGTGCACCTCCAGGGCCGCCCAGGTGGAGCGCTCGGCGCGGCGGACCACGGTGCAGGCCTGGTGCAGCAGGGCCGCGCCGGGGGTGCCGCCGGGAAGGATGAAGCTGCGCAGCTTCTCCAGCTGCTCGTTGTAGGTGTCGCAGTCGGCTTCGAGCTTGTCGACGTAGAACTGCTCGACGCGCAGCGGCGGGTACTCGGGGTTCTCGACGACCGGAGTGCAGAGGTCGGCGCCGACGTCGAACAGGTCGTTCTGTACCCGTACCAGGACCTTCACGACATCCTCCGGCAGCCCGCCGAGGGCGATCGCCGTGCCGATGGCCGCGTTGGCCTCGTTGGCGTCGGCGTAGGCGGAGATCCGCAGGTCGGTCTTGGCCGTCCGGCTCATGTCGCCGAGAGCGGTCGTGCCCTTGTCGCCGGTGCGGGTGTAGATGCGCGTGAGGTTCACCATGCGGCCAGCCTAGTGAGCCGCCCGCAGAAAGGGCAGGCGGTCCTGCCCGCCGAGACGTCCGCTGCATCGCTGCCCGCGCCTGGACGGCCCTGGATCCGGGGCACCTGGAGGCCGCCGAGTGGCGGTTGGGCCGGCCGGAGGCCATCGACGAGCGGTACCGCTCCGGCGCCGGTGCGTGAACTGGCTGCGGTCGGGGGGATGCTGGGCCGGATCGGTGTGATGTCCGTCAGTTGAGACGTGACGCGTGTTACTTCGCGGTCACACGAACCCCCGCTGGCGCTAGTCTCCGCCGGAGAGGCTACGAGACTGGGCCGTATGGAAGAACGTGGGGTGTGCAGTGGCTGGGAAGCTCGCCGTCATCGGTGCCGGACTGATGGGTTCCGGAATCGCTCAGGTCTCCGCTCAGGCGGGGTGGGACGTCGTACTGCGTGATGTCACCGACGCCGCGCTGACCCGCGGCACCGACGGCATCAAGGCCTCGTACGACAAGTTCGTCTCGAAGGGCAAGATGACGGCCGAGGACGCCGAAGCCGCGCTCGCCCGCATCAAGACCACCACCGACCTCGACGCGGTCGCCGACGTCGACATCGTCGTCGAGGCCGTCTTCGAGAAGCTCGAGGTCAAGCACGAGATCTTCCGCGCGCTCGACAAGCTCGTGCGCG
This sequence comes from Streptomyces sp. WM6372, assembly GCF_001279655.1. Classification (NCBI taxonomy): domain Bacteria; kingdom Bacillati; phylum Actinomycetota; class Actinomycetes; order Kitasatosporales; family Streptomycetaceae; genus Streptomyces; species Streptomyces sp. WM6372. The sequence goes on from NZ_LGDB01000115.1 coordinate 104,681, forward strand.
ACGACGCGATCCTCGCGTCCAACACCTCCGCCATCCCGATCACCAAGATCGCGGCCGTGACGGAGCGTCCGGAGCGCGTCGTCGGCGCGCACTTCTTCTCGCCCGTCCCGATGATGCAGCTCTGCGAGCTCGTCCGCGGCTACAAGACGAGCGACGAGACCCTCGCGACCACCCGCGCGTTCGCCGAGTCCGTCGGCAAGACCTGCATCGTCGTCAACCGCGACGTCGCCGGCTTCGTGACGACCCGTCTGATCTCCGCGCTGGTCGTCGAAGCCGCGAAACTGTACGAATCGGGCGTGGCTTCCGCCGAGGACATCGACATCGCCTGCAAGCTGGGATTCGGCCACGCCATGGGGCCGCTCGCCACCGCCGACCTCACCGGCGTCGACATCCTGCTGCACGCCACCAGCAACATCTACACCGAGTCCCAGGACGAGAAGTTCGCGCCGCCGGAGCTCATGCGCCGCATGGTGGACGCCGGCGACATCGGCCGCAAGAGCGGTCAGGGCTTCTACAAGCACTGAAGCGACACTGAGCGCCAGTTCGAATATCCGCACCCGCACGGGTGAATTAGGTATCGGTTCGCTCACGGTCGGCAACCTCGCTGCCCGAACGGCAGTCAGATGCAGTGAGAGTTGCCGACCGCGGACCAGTCGGATCCCTACGTACCCGTACCCAGGACTGCCGGGAGCACATATGCACATCAGGGGCGACCACGCCGAACTCGCTGTCGGGGGCCGCCTCGACGTGCGCAGCGCGGCGGACGCCCGTACGGCCCTCCACACCGCCCTCGACGACGGCCACGGCGACCTCGTGCTGGACCTCACCGGTCTCGACTCCTGGGACGCGACCGGGCTCGGCGTGATCATGGGAGCCCACCGGCGGGCCGGCCGGACCGGCCGCCGCCTCGTCCTGCGCGGAGTGCCGCCGCAGATGCAGCGCCTCCTCGTCGCCACCCGGCTGCACCGCATCCTCGCGATCGAGGGCGGACTGGAAGCGGAATCCCTCCCGAGGGTCTGACACGGTCACCGTCCACCCTTCCTGCGGAAACGTAACGGTCCGGTGGTGATGGCACCCCTGCGGTTCCGTGCACGACCGGGCACCGTCTAGGGTTCGGGCGGAAACCGGACCCGTAGCGACAGCGGAATGTGCGAAGGCCGGACGGTACGACACGACGGCGACGGCGCAGGGCGCGATCGGGGGACTAGGTCATGGACCGCACGCAGGGGCAGCCCGAACCGGTGGAGCAGCCCGCGACGGCACCCGTGCCTCCGGGCGCGGCGTCCGCGCCTTCGGCGACGGCTTCGGCGGCGCCCGCACCGGCAGCCGCCGGCCCCGCCGTCGCGCGCGTCGTCACCCTCACCGCCGGGGACTTCACGCTCACCGTGAACCCCGTCGACGGCAGCGAGATCGAACCGCGCCGGCCCGGCACCGGCGGCAGCGCCCCCGCCAAGCGCGACGCCGCCGGCCGCGCCGCCCGGGACGCCGCCGGGCGGCCGCCCCTCCTGCCCGGACCGGCCGCCCCCGCCCCGCCGCTCCTCGCCCGCGAGGAGGAGCGCGAGCGCCTCGTACGGCTGCTGGGCCGCGGCCGTTCCGTACGGCTGACCGGACCCGCCGGCTCCGGCCGCAGCGCCCTGCTCGACGCGGTCGCCGCCGACTGCGCGCGCCTGGCGCCCGACGGCGTCGTACGGCTCAGCGGGTACGGGCACCAGCAGCCCGGCGAGCTGCTGCACGCGCTGTACGCCGCCGTGTACGAGGCCTCGCAGGAGCGCCCCGAGCGGACCCAACTCCTCGCCCGGGTGCGGGACATCGGCGCCATCGTGCTCCTCGACGACCTGGAGATGGGCGGCGCCGCCCTCGACGAGCTGCTGCGCGCCACCCCGGAGTGCGCCTATCTGCTGGCCGCCACCCCCGACACCCGCGCCCCCTCCGACGACTCGCACCTGGAGGAGGTCTTCCTCGCCGGGCTCGGCAAGGCCGACTGCGTGCAGCTGCTGGAAGCGGGCATAGGCCGGGCGCTGACCGAGGACGAGACCGCCTGGGCCGGCGACCTGCGGTTCGCGTCCGAGGGACTGCCGCTGCGCTTCGTCCAGGCGGCGGCGCTGCTGCGCCAGCGCGATGGGCGAAACCTTTCCTCAGCGGGGGACGAGGACGAGGAACCCGGAGTCTTCGAGGAGCGGCCGCGCGACGCCGCGTTCGTGGCGCTGCCGACGCTGGCCGAGGGCGCGGCCCCCGCCGAGCTGCTGGCCTCCCGGGTCAGCGAGTCGGCGCGGGCGGCGCTGCGGATCGCGTGCGCGCTGGGCGGGGAGCTCCCGCACCACGCCCACCTGCCGGCGCTCGTGGGGGACACCCACGCCGACGCGGCGGTCGCGGAACTGCTGGGCTGCGGACTGCTCACCCCGGTCGGCACCCGCTACCGGCTGGCCGCCGGGGTCGCGCGGCAGCTGGAGGAGGCCGGGTACGGGGACACCGCGGCGGAGGAGGCCCGTACGGCGGCCCGCCACTACGCCTGGTGGACCGGACACGCCTCGGTGACCCCGGAGCGGGTCGCGGCGGAGGCCGACGCGGTGCTGGCGGCGCTGGCCGGCGCGGACGTGGTGGCCGCCGTACTGCTGGCCAGGACCGCGGCCCCGGCGTTCGCGGCCGCGCGGCACTGGGAGGCGTGGGAGCGGGTGCTGCGCTCGGGGGCCGAGGCCGCGCGGAAGGCGGGAGAGGTCGCGGAGCAGGCGTACTTCCACCACGAGCTCGGCGTACTCGCACTGTGCGAGGGGCGCCTGGACCGGGCGCGGGCCGAACTGGAGGCCTCCATAGGCCTGAAGGGCGCGCTCGCCGACAAGCGGGGCACGGTGGCGGGGCGGCGGGCGCTCGCGCTGGTCGCCGACCGCGAGAAGGCGGGGGTGGAGGTGTCACCGCCGCTGCGGCTGGAGCCGCCGGCGCCTGCGGGTCCTGAAGGGACGGCGGGGGCCGCGGGGGCCACGGGTGCTGCGGAGGCCGTGACGGCGGCGCTGCCGGCGGCCGCGCCCACGGCGCCGCTGGGGGTGCCGGTGGCGCAGGTGGCGCCGGCGGCACCTGTGGCACCCGTCGTGCCGGTGATCGGCCGCTCGCAGGCCCCGACGACCCTCACGGAGGTGTTCGAGGAGGCCTTCCCCCTCACCCCCAAGCCGGCGCCGCCGGTGGCGCCCGTGCCCGCGCCGGCGCCGCGCAAGCAGCCGCGCCGCAAGCCGGTGCTGCTGGCGGCGGCGGGAGCGCTGACGGTGGCGGCCCTGGGCACGGTGATGGCCCTGGCGATGACGGGCTCGGACGGCGACCCGCAGACCCCGGCGGGCGGGGACGGCCCGGCGGTGTCGTCGACGCCGACGTCCGGGGCGACGGTGCCGGGCGTGCCGGGCACGAGCGGGAACGATCCCGTGGCGGACCCGGGAACTCCGGCCCCCGAAGCCTCGGATCCGGGTTCCCCGGAATCGGCCGTCACCCCGGACCCGAACCAGCCGCCGCGCCCCCCGTCGCGCAAGCCCGTCTCGCCGCCGCCGTCGCAGAAGCCGTCCTCGACCGGACCGAAGCCCCCGTCGCCGGACCCCTCGCCGACGCCGCCGACCACGGAGCCCACGCCGCCGGCCCCGACTCCGACACCCACCGCGACGGCCACACCGGCCAGCCCGTCGGCGACGGCGTAGACCGCGCGGGGCGGGCCCGGGCAGGCCCGGGCAGGCCCGCCCGGGGCCCGGCCGGGCGCGGCGCGGCCGTCAGAACAGGCGGAGCTTGTCGTCCTCGATGCCGCGGAGGGCGTTGTAGTCCAGCACCACGCAGTCCATGCCGCGGTCCGTGGCCAGAACGCGGGCCTGGGGCTTGATCTCCTGGGCCGCGAAAACGCCGCGCACCGGTGCCAGATGCGGGTCCCGGTTCAGGAGCTCCAGGTAGCGGGTCAGCTGCTCGACGCCGTCGATCTCGCCGCGCCGCTTGATCTCCACGGCCACCGTCGCGCCGGAGGCGTCCCGGCACAGGATGTCCACCGGCCCGATCGCCGTCATGTACTCGCGGCGGATCAGGGTGTAGCCGTCGCCCAGCGTTTCGATGCGGTCCGCCAGGAGCTCCTGGAGGTGTGCTTCCACGCCGTCCTTGATCAGACCCGGGTCGATGCCCAGCTCGTGGGAGGAGTCGTGGAGGACTTCCTCCATGGTGATGATGAGCTTCTCGCCCGCCTTGTTGACGACCGTCCAGACGCCGGCCTCGTCCCCGCTCCCCTCCTTGAGGGTGCAGGGGGGCGACATCCAGTTGAGCGGTTTGTACGCCCGGTCGTCCGCGTGGATCGAGACACTGCCGTCGGCCTTCACGAGGATCAGACGGGGTGCCGAGGGCAGATGGGCGGTGAGCCGGCCCGCGTAGTCGACGGAGCAGCGGGCAATGACGAGACGCATGGTCGGCAACGCTACTCGACGAGAAGGCCTCCACGCGATTCGCCCCCGAAAGCCCCGTTCGCGGATGGCGCGTTGTATGCGCATTCTCCTGGTGCGGCACCCACGGGGCGCCTACCGTGGTGAGCGGGAGGTGGCGGAGCGTGCACTCTGCGTCGCGGCCTCCTTCCCTGCCCGTAAGACTCCGGCAACCCAAACGGCCGGGGTCGCGAGAGGAGAACCCATGTCGCTCGACGTCTCACCGGCCCTACTCGAACAGGCCGAGCGAGGCGAGGTCGACGAAGCCGCTTTCGTCGACTGCGTCCGGACCTCCCTGCCCTTCGCATGGGAGATGATCAGCTCGCTGGTGGCACAGCTGAAGGTGGACGGCGGAGAGTTCGCCGACAACCAGACGCCGCCGCCCGACGAGCAGGCGCGTGGGCAGCTGCTGCGCGCTCTCGCGAGTGACGCGATACGTGGTGCGCTGCAGCGGCACTTCGGGGTGCGCCTGGCGTTCCAGAACTGCCACCGGGTGGCCGTGTTCCCGCTGGATCCCTCGTCGGACGACCGGCTCGCCAAGTTCACTTCGATCCGTGGCCAGCTGCTCAACCAGTCGCCCGAGCTCCGGGACTGCTGACCGACCGTACTCCGCTGCCGCTCCGTATCGGGGGAGGTGATACCGGGGCGGCAGCCTCAGCCGAGACGGGGCAGGACCTCGGCGCCGAGGCGCCGTACGTTCTCCTCCGTCGCGGCGAGATCCCCGGAGCCCTCCGCCAGCAGCGCGAACCGCGTGATGCCCGTCCGCTCCGAGGTGGCCGCCAGCCGGTTCGCCGCCAGCCGCGGGGTGCCCACGGGGTGCAGATCGCACAGCAGCTCGGTATAGGCGACGGGATCCCGCATCGCGCGCACCCGGCCGTCCACCGTCACGTGCGCGTCCAGCCCCTGCTTCAGCCAGCCCGGCATCGCCTTCAGCAGCGCCTCGCGGGCGTCCGCCGTACGGTCCGCCAGCTGGCACACGCCGGCCGACACGTGCGGGGCGTGCGGGTCGTGGCCCGCCGCCGCTGCCGTCCGCCGGTACAGCGCGACCATCTCCGCCTTGTCCTCGTCCCCGCAGTGCATGCCCAGCAGCATCGGCAGCCCCCGCTCCGCGGCCAGCCGCACCGACGCCGGGGAGGTGCACGCGACGATCACTTCCGGCCCTGATCCGTCCCCGTCCAGCGCCTCCGACGGACGCGGTACGACGGCCACTTCGCGGAACCCGTACCGCTCGCCGGCGGCCGCCACCCGCGGCTCGGCCAGCCAGCGCCGCAGCAGGTCCAGCCCCTCCGGGAACTCCTTCTCGTAGGCGTCCAGGCCGCCGCCGAACACCTCCAGGTCCACCCAGGGCCCGCCCCGGCCCACCCCCAGCGTGAACCGGCCGCCCGAGGTCAGGTGCAGCAGCGCCGCCTGCTCCCCGAGGGCCACCGGGTGCGTGTTCGGCAGCACGCTGACCGCCGTTCCCACCCGCAGCCGCCGCGTCCGCCCCAGCAGCAGTGCCGCCAGGGTCACCGCCGACGGGCAGACCCCGTACGGGACGAAGTGGTGCTCGGCGAGCCACACCGAGTCGAGCCCCGCCTCCTCGGCCACCTCGGCGGTCCGCACCGCCCGGTGCAGCGCCTCCCCCTGCCCCTGGCCCGGGAACTGGGCCGCCAGTACAAACGCTCCTACGCGCATCGCCTTTACCCTCCTCGTGGCTGACGCGGCCTCCCCCAGGTGGACCGGTTCATCTGATGACAACAACGTCTGACACGTGCCAAAGGCACGGCCTGACACGAAAGTTATTGGGATAGTCAGGCCGGCCGGCTGCGAGCGCGTCGCCGTCGGCCTGCCTCTGTCAGCCACCCTGCGGGTACCCGGCCTCGCTGCGCGTAGTCTGGGAGAAAGTCACTTCGGTCCGCCCCTACGTGAGGTATACGTGTCACCGCGCCACAACCGCCCCAGGGGCGGCGAGACTCCGGAAGAACGCCCTTACACCGGCCTCGACCGCTTCGGGCTGGAGAGCACGGAGGAGTACCAGGGCGAGCAGTGGAAGGTCCGGCACGTCGCGGGCGCCAGCGCGGCGGGCAAGCGCTACCGCTGCCCGGGCTGCGACCAGGAGATCCCCTCGGGCACCCCGCACCTGGTGGCCTGGCCGGAGTACGGCGGCGTGGACGACCGCCGGCACTGGCACAAGGCGTGCTGGAACGCGAAGGACCGCCGCACCTCTCGGGTGCAGCGGTCCAGGAACGCTCCCAAGTACTGACTCCCGCGTACGGGATCAGACGTCGCGGCGGCCGACCACCGCGTACGAGCCCGCCACCGAGGCTCCCGTCACCAGCACGATCAGCAGCACCTGGGCCGCGCTGCCGGGCGAGTTCCCGGTGTCGGCGCCCGACAGGCCGAACAGCCTCATGAGGGCGACCGGGGCGTTGTAGCGGAGCACGGTGCTGCCGATCGGGGCCAGGGTCTCCCACATGCTGAGCATCGCCCCTATCACCGGCGGCAGCGTGACCAGCCCCAGCATCACGGCGATCGCCCCGGCGGAGTGCCGCAGCATCGCCCCGACCGCGAGTCCCAGCACCCCGAGCAGGGTGACGTAGAGGCAGCCGGCCAGCGCGTGGGTCCACTCGGAGGCGCCGTGCGGCCCGGCGGCCGAGCCGCCCCGCAGGATCGCGGAGGCCAGTCCCACGACCGCCACCGAACCGGAAATGGTGAGGAAGGCGGTGGTGGCGAACACCAGGTACTTCGCGGTCAGCACCCGCGCCCGATCGGGGGCGGCGGTCAGGGTCGTACGGATCATCCCGGTGCCGTATTCGGAGGTGATCGTCAGGACGCCGAGCACCATCACGGGGATCTGGCCCACCAGCAGCCCGAACAGCGCGGGCGCGGTGAGCGGCACCTCCCGGTAGTCGCTGGAGCGCGTCTCGGAGACGGCGAGCAGCCCGATGCCGACGACGAGCAGCACCAGCGAGCCGAGCGTCCACACGGTCGAGCGCACCGAGATCAGCTTCGTCCACTCGGAGGCCACGGCGTGCCCGAGGTGCGGCCGGGGCGTCTCCAGCGGCGAGCTGTAGCTCTTCGGCCGCGCCGCCGTGCTCGTAGGGCTCGCGGGGCTCGCGGGCGTCGTGGGGCCGGTCATCGGGTGTCCTCGCGGGTGTCCTTGGGGGTGTTCTGTGCGGTCCCGGCGAGCTGGCCGGGGTCGGCGGGCATCAGGAAGGGCTGGCCGCCCGCCCCGGGCGGCGGGGGAGCGAAGAAGGAGCCCCGCGGCACCTCCGGCGCCTGGAGCTCGTCCTCCCAGGCGGGGACGGTGAGCGGCTCCGGCTCCCACAGCTCGGCGCGCGGGTCCTCGGTGGAGGTGTACTCCACGTCGGCCTGGGTCATCCGCATGTAGGCCTCCTCCAGCGAGGCCCGGTGCGGGGACAGCTCCCACAGCCGTACGCCCGCCTCGTGGGCGAGGTCGGAGATCCGCGGCAGCTCCAGGCCGGTCACGCGCAGTGCCCCGTCGGGCTCCTGGAGCACCCGGCCGCCGGCCTTGGTCAGGGCTTCACCCAGTGCATCCCGGCCACCGTGATCATTGTCGGCCGCGCGCACCCGCGCGAATCCGGCCGAGTTGTGCGCGATGAATTCCTGGGTGCCCATGTCGGCCAGCAGCCGCCCGCGGCCGATCACGATGAGGTGGTCGGCGGTCAGCGCCATCTCGCTCATCAGGTGTGAGGAGACGAACACCGTGCGGCCCTCGGCGGCGAGCCGGCGCATGAGGGTGCGGACCCAGAGGATGCCCTCGGGGTCGAGCCCGTTGACCGGCTCGTCGAACAGCAGCACCTGGGGGTCGCCGAGGAGTGCGGCGGCGATGCCGAGCCGCTGGCCCATGCCGAGCGAGAAGCCCTTCGTACGCTGCCGGGAGACGCCCTGGAGGCCGACGACCGCCAGCACCTCGTCCACGCGCTTCTCGGGGATGCCGGAGAGCTGGGCGAGGGAGAGCAGGTGCCTGCGGGCCCGGCGGCCGCCGTGCACGGCCTTGGCGTCGAGCAGGGCCCCGACGTGCCGCTGGGCGTTCGGCAGCTGCCGGAAGGGCAGGCCGTTGATCGTCACGCTGCCCGCCGTGGGCCGGTCCAGGCCGAGGATCATGCGCATGGTGGTGGACTTCCCGGAGCCGTTCGGCCCCAGGAATCCCGTCACGTGACCCGGCCTGACCTGGAAGGACAGCTGGTCGACGGCGGTCTTGGCGCCGTAGCGCTTGGTCAGGCCGACAGCCTCGATCATTGCTCTGCCTCTGCTCTGCCCCTTGCCAGGACCGGACGGCTTTCGTCCGCGTAAGGGTTAAGAGGATATCGAGTCGCCTACGGTTCCACCCCGGGCCGGATCCCTGAGCTCACCCTGACTCGACCCGGGGATGACCCGTAGTACCTGCGGCCGTCCGTCGCACGACGGACGGCCGCAGGCCCGTACGGCTCAGGCGTCGCGCTTCTTCAGCACCAGGTAGCCCCCGAGTACGGCGGCCAGCACCCACAGGGCCATGATCCCGAAGCCGCCCCACGGTCCGTAGGGGGCCTCGCCGCTGTCCATCGCACCCGGGACCACCTGCATGATCTTGGATCCGGCCTGGTCCGGGAAGTACTGGGCGATCTTCCGGGTGGCGCTGACCGCCCCGAGGATCGTCGAGACCAGGAAGAAGAACGGCATCAGGATGCCGAGCGACAGCATCGAGCTGCGCAGGATCGTCGCCACGCCCATCGAGAAGAGGGCGATCATGGCCATGTAGAGGCCGGCGCCGATCACGGCGCGCAGCACGTTCGGCTCGTCGATGCCGATGCTGCGGTCGCCCAGGATGGCCTGTCCCAGGAAGAAGGACAGGAAGCTGGTGACGAGGCCCACGGCCAGCGCGAGGCCGGTGGCCACGATGAGCTTGCCGGCCAGGAAGTTCGCCCGGCGCGGTACGGCGGCCAGCGAGGTGCGGATCATGCCCGAGCTGTATTCGGTGCCGACCACCAGCACACCGAAGACGATCATGGCGAGCTGGCCGAGGGTCATGCCCGCGAAGCTGGCCAGGGTCGGGTCGAAGGTGACCTGCTGCTCCTTCGGCATGTCGTTGAAGGTGGCGTTGAAGACGGCGCACAGGCCGGCGCTCACGCCGACCGTGACCACCAGCGCCGCGACCAGGGTCCAGGTGGTCGAGGCGACGGTGCGGATCTTGGTCCACTCGGACCGGAGAACGGCGGGGAAGGAGGACATGGTCACTGCCCGCCCTTGCGCGTCGCCTCGTACCCGGCGCCCCACGCGGGGGCGTCGGCGGCGGGGCCGGGCCCCGGGGGCAGCCCCGGCTCTCCCGGTGCGTGGGCGTGGTACTCGACGGAGTCCGCCGTCATGCGCATGAACGCTTCCTCCAGTGAAGCCCGTTGCGGGCTGAGTTCGTGCAGCACGATCTGGTGCTGGGCGGCCAGTTCGCCGAGCTGCTCCGGGCCGACCCCGTCGATCTCCAGCACGCCGGTGGCCGGGACGCTGATGGCGTCGATACCGGCTTCGTGCAGGACGTCCTTGAGCCGCTCCTGCTGCGGCGAGCGCAGCCGGACGTAGCTGCGCGAGTTCTTGTGAATAAAATCAGCCATCGACATGTCGGCCAGAAGCTTTCCCTGGCCGATGACGATCAAATGGTCCGCGGTCAGCGCCATTTCGCTCATCAGGTGGGACGAGACGAAGATCGTCCGCCCCTCGGACGCCAAGCCCTTCATAAGATTTCTGATCCAGAGAATTCCCTCCGGGTCCAGACCATTGACGGGCTCGTCGAACATGAGGATCTCCGGGTCGCCCAGCAGCGCGGAGGCGATTCCCAGCCGCTGGCCCATGCCCAGCGAAAATCCTTTCGACTTCTTCTTCGCCACCGGCGTCAGCCCGACAAGATCCAGTACCTCCGCGACCCGGCGCTCCGGGATGCGGTTCGACTGGGCAAGGCAGAGAAGGTTGTTGTAAGCGCTGCGCCCGCCGTTCATGGCTTTCGCGTCCAGCAGCGCACCGATGTGCTTCAGCGGCTCCGGCAGGTCCCGGTAGTGCTTCCCGTCGATCCGGACCGTGCCGCTGGTCGGGTTGTCGAGGTCGAGCATCATGCGCATGGTCGTGGACTTCCCGGCCCCGTTGGGGCCGAGGAAGCCGGTCACCACCCCCGGTTTGACCTGGAAGCTGAGGTGGTCCACGGCGGTCTTCGCGCCGAATCGTTTCGTAAGGCCCTCAAGCTCGATCATGCCGCTTACGCTAGAACGCCCGAGGGCCCCACGCCACCTCAAACAGGTGACATAGGGCCCTCGGGCAGGACGTTCGTCCACGGACCGGTAGACGGCGGCCGTCCGACCGGTCGACCGCCGGTGAACTGCCGTACGTACCAGTGCGCGTACTAGCGGCTCTGCTGCGCCGGAACGCCGCGCGTGACCGGCTCGTCGTCGACGATCGGGTTGGCCGCCGCGACGGCCGCACCGGTCAGCGTCGCCAGCATCTCGCGGACGTTGGTGAGCTGGGCGTTGATGGAGTCGCGGCGGTTGGTGAGCGCCGCCAGCTCGCGCTCGGACTCGCTGCGGATGCGGTCCGCCTTCGCGTTGGCGTCGGCGACGATGTCCTCGGCCTGGCGCTGCGCGGTCTCGACGGTCTGGCGGGCGCGGCGCTCGGCGTCCGTACGGAGCTTCTCGGCCTCCAGGCGCAGCTGCTCGGCGCGGTGCTCGATTTCCGCGAGGCGCTTCTCGGCCTTGGCCTGACGCGAGGCCAGGTCGCGCTCGGACTGCTCGCGGCGCTTGGCAAGGTTGGTCTCGAAGTCCGCGGCGGCCTGGGCGGCCTTGGCGCGGGTCTCCTCGAACAGGGCGTCGGCCTCCTCGCGCTTGGAGGCCGCGTCCTTCTGGGCCTCGGCGCGCAGGGTGGAGGCGTCGCCCTTGGCCTTCTCGACGATGCGGACGCCCTCGTCCTCCGCCTTCGACTTGCGGTCCGCGGCGAACGACTCGGCGTCGTTGCGCACCTGCTGGGCAGCCGACTCGGCGAGCTCGCGGTGCTGCTCGGCCGCGCGACGGGCCTCCTCGCGCAGGTCCTTCGCCTCCTCCTCGGCCAGGCGCAGGATCTTCTCGACCCGGGCGCCGAGGCCGGCGTACGACGGTTCGGCGTCGCTCACCTGGGCCTGGGCGTTCTGCGTCTCGAGGTGTAGCTCCTCGATCCGCTTTTCCAGAGAGTTGATACGTCCAAGGGCGCTGTCGCGGTCGGAGACCAGCTTGGTAATGCGGTCGTCCACCTGACCGCGGTCGTAACCACGCCGCACGAGCTCGAAGCCGAAGGGGGAGGAAGTGTCGCTCATGGGGTTCCTGTCGAATGAGACCGATGAGGTGCTACGTGAGGTGTTAGGGGAATCCTAGGCGCCCGAGCGGCGTGTCATCGAGTCAATCCACGTTTGATCTGGACAATGACACCCCTTTTGAGTGGCAAGGCGGCAGAATGCTTGTCACTCGTTCGGCTGAATCTTCATCAGGAACACACATCCTGATCGATTGCTAGCCCTCCGACGCCTTGCCACCTGAACGAGTGGAACCGGCTGCGGCTCCCGCCTTCACGCCCCCTGCGCCCTGACCGCCGACCGCCGGCTTTCCGCCGCCCGAAGGCGCCTCGAATGATTCCAACGCCTCAAGAACGTCCTGGACACGGGAGATCTCCGCCTGAATGTCCTCGCGCCTGCGCACCAGGACCTCCAGCTCGCGACGCCCCTCGTCGACCAGCCGCTCCGCCTCCGCCTTCGCCTCCGCGAGGGCCTTCTCGGCCTCCCGCGTCAGCTCGGCCTTCTTCTGTTCGGCCTCCTTGAGCAGCGCCTCCGCCTTGCGCACCGCGGCGATCCGGACCTTGCTCGCCTCGCTGCTCGCGTCCGACACCAGCGCCTTGGCCTTCGCCTCGGCCTCGACGCTCTGCTCGGTCGCCGCCCGCACCAGCTTGTCCACGCGCTCGCCGGCCGACTTCATCTGCTCGGCGGACTCCCGGCGGGCCCGCTCGTGCAGCTCCTCGACCTCGCCCTCGACGCGGGAGCGCAGCTCCTCCGCCCGCTCCCTTATGGCGGCCGCGTCCGTGCGGGCGCCGACCAGCAGCTCGTCCGCGTCCGTACGGGCCTTCTCCACCAGGGAGTTGCCCTCGACCGTCGCCTCGGACGAGATCCGCGCGGCCTCCTTGCGGGCCGCGTCGACCATCGCGTCGGCCTGCTCCTCGGCCGCCGTCGTCGCGGCCAGGGCCTGCGCCTGCGCGTCGGTGGTGAGCTTGTCCGCCTCGGACGCCGCCTCGGTGATGAGCCGGTCCACCTGCTCCGCGGCTTCGCTGCGCCGCTTGTTGGCGGCTTCGCGGGCCTCGTCCAGCAGCCGCTCGGACTCCGTACGGGCCTCCGTACGCGTGCGCTCCGCCGCCGTCGCGGCCGCGGCCTTGACGCGCTCGGCCTCCGACCGGGTACGGGTCGCGTGCTCCTGCGCCGAGGCCAGGGCCTCCGAGGCCTCCGCCCGCAGCCGTTCGGCCTCGGCCTGCGCCTCGCCGACCGTACGCTCGTTGTCCCTGCGGGTCTGCTCGGTGAGCTTGTCCGCCTCGGACGCCGCCTCCGTGATGAGCCGGTCCGCCTGCTCGGCGGCCTCGCCGCGCAGCCGGCCCGCCTCCGCGCGCGCCTCGTCGAGGGTCTGCTCCGACTCCCGCTCGGCGCTCGCCAGCGTCTCGTTCGCCGCGACCGTGACCCGGTCGGCCTCCGCGGTGGCCTCGCCGATGATCCGGCCGCCCTCCGCACGGGCGTCGTCCAGGGTCCGCGCCGCCTCGGCGCGCAGCCGTTCGGCCTCGGCCGCGGCCTCGCCGACCGTGGCCTCGTTGGCCGCACGCGTCTCGTCGACCAGCCGGTCGCCCTCGTTGCGGGCGTCGACCAGGACCCGCGCCGCGTCCCGCTCGGCCGCGGCCAGCATGTCGGACGCCTGCCGGGTGAGCCGCTCGGCCTTCGCCGTCGCCTCCCCGACCGCGGCCTCGTTCGCCGCGCGCGTCTGCTCGGTGAGCTTGTCCGCCTCGGAGGCGGCCTCGGTGATGAGCCGGTCCGCCTGCTCGGCGGCCTCCGTACGCAGCCGGTTGGCCTCGGAGCGGGCCTCGTCCAGGGTGCCCGCCGCCTCGGCGCGGGTGGCGTCGGCCGCCAGGACCGCCTCGGTGGTGAGCCGGTCGGCCTCCGCCGCGGCCTCGCCGACCGTCACCGCGTTCGCGGCCTCGGTCTCGTCGGTCAGCCGCTTGGCCTCCGCCGTCGCCTCCGCGACGATCCGGCCGCCCTCGGCACGCGAGGCCTCCAGGGCCTCCGCCGCCTCGCCGCGGATCCGGTTCGCGTCGTTCCGGGCATCGGCCTTGGTACGGGCCGCGTCGCGCTCGGCCGCGGCCAGCGCGTCCGTCGCCTCCGTACGCACCCGCTGGGCGTACTCGGCGGTGTCGCCGCGCAGCTGCTCCGCCTCGGCGATCGCGTCGCCGACCGTACGCTCGGCCAGCGCCTTCGCCGCGTCCGTCTCCGCCCGCGCCTCGGTACGGATCCGGTTGGCGTCCTCGGTGGCCCGCTCGCGCTCGTCGTAGGCGTCCGCGCGGACCCGCGCGGCCTCCTCCTCGGCCTCCGTCTTCGTACGCTCCGCCACGTGCTCGGCGGCGCTGCGCAGCCCGGTGATCTCCTCCTCGGCCTCCTCGCGCAGACCGGCCACGGAGTCCCGCACCTGCTGGGCGGTGGCCTCCGCCGCCGACACCAGCTCCGCGGCGCGCCGCTCCGCCTCCTCGGTCAGGCGGGCCGCCTCGGCCTGCGCCTCCTCGGAGCGCTTGCGGGCCGAGGCCAGCAGCTCCTCGCTCTGCTCGCGGGCCTGGGCCCGCTCGCTGTCCGCGTCCGTACGGGCCGACGCGAGGGTCTCCTCGGCCTCCCGGCGGCGCCGGGCGGCCTCCTCCTGCGCGGCGGCCAGCGCCTCGGCGGCCTCCGCGGCGACCCGCTCGGCGGCGGCCTTCGCCTCCGCGCGCAGCCGGTCCGCGGTCTCCTTGGCCTCCGAGCGCACCCGCTCCGCCTCGGACTCCGCCTCGCTGCGCAGCCGTACGGCGACCTGCTCGGCCTCCGCGCGGGTACGCCCGGCGTCTTCCGCCGCGTCCGTGCGCAGCTGGTCGGCCTCCGCCTCCGACTGCGCCTGGAGGCTGCGGATCCGCTCCGCCGACTCGGCGCGCAGCCGGTCGGCCTCCTCGGCGGTCTCCCGGCGGATGTTCTCCGCCGCACCGCGGGCGTCGCGCAGCGTCTGCTCGGCCGTGCCCAGCCGGCTCTCGGCCTCCGTGTGGAGGCGTACGAGCTCCTCCTCGGCCTCCGCACGCTTCGCCGCGAGGGCCTGCTCGGTCTCCTCGCGCCGCGCCCGCGCCGCCGCGTCGGCCTCGGCCCGTACCGACTCCGCCTGCTCCTCGGCCTCGCCGCGCAGCCGCTCCGCCTCGGCGCGGGTCCGCTCCAGCGTCTCCTCGGCCTGCTTGCGCAGCGTGGTGGCCCGCTCGACGGCCTCGGCGCGGACCCGCTCGCTCTCGGCGCTCGCCCCGCCGCGCAGCTCGTCCGCGTCCGACTTGGCCTTGCCCAGCAGCTCCTCGGCGGTCCGGGCCGCCTCCTCGATCTGCTGGACGGCCTCGCGGCGCGCCTCGCCGCGGATCCGCTCGCCCTCGGCGACGGCCTCCGCGCGCAGCTGCTCGGCCTCGCCGCGCAGTCGCCGGGCCTCCTCCTGGAGCTCGACGGTCCGGGCCCGGTACTCCTCGGTGTCGTCCTTCGCCGCGCCCTTGAGCTCGTCGGCCGTGGCCGCCGCCTGGGCGCGCAGCCGCTCCGACTCGGACTCGGCCTCGCGGCGGATCCGCTCCGCCTCCTCGGACGCGGCGCGGGTGGTGGCCCGCGCGTCCTCGGAGGCCTTGTTCAGTACGTCCTCGGCGGTGCGGGCCGCCTTCGCCAGCTGGGCGGCCGTGTCCTCGGCCGCCGCCGCGCGGGCCTGCTCCGCGGCCTCCGCGCGCAGCCGCTCGACGCCGGCGCGGGCGTCGGCGAGGGTCTGCTCGGCCTCGGCCTTGAGGACCTCGGCCTCCTTCGTGGCCTCGCCGACCAGCCGGGCCACCTGCTCCTTGGCCGTGCGGGTGCGCTGCTCGTTCACCGACTCCGCCGAGGCGAGCTGCCGGGCGGCGCTCTCCTTGGCGTCCGCGAGGAGCTTCTCGGCCTCGGTGCGCGCGGTGCGCAGGGCGCCGTCGGCCTCCTGGACCCGCTGCTCGGCCACCCGGCCGAGGTCGAGGGTCTGCTGCCGGGTCTGCTCGGCCTCGGCGGTGGTGCTGCTGCGCAGCCGCTCGGCGTGCTCGGTGGCCTCCTGGGCCTGCGCGGAGGCGGCGGTCAGCAGCCGCTCGGCCTCCTTGCGGGCGCGCAGCAGGGTCGCCTCGGTCTCCGCACGGGCGGCCTCGGCGTCGGCGGTCAGCCGGCGGCGGGTCTCCTCGGCGATGCGGGCGGCCTCGGCACGGGCGGCGTTCAGGGACTGCTCGGCCTCGGCGCGGGACTCGTCCATGAGCCGGCGGGCCTGGGACTCCGTACGGGCGCGCAGCTGCTCGGCCCAGGCCACGTTCTCGTTGACGTGCGCCTCGACGGTCTGGCGGCGCTCGTTGAGCTCCTGGTCCAGGCGCTGGCGGCGGTTGACGGCCTCGGCGTGCAGCTCGGCCTGCAGGCGCGCCTGGTGCTCGGCGTGCTCCTGGAGGATGCGCTGCGTCTGGGCCCGGGCGTCGCGCAGTTCGCGCTCGGCGTCCGAGCGCATCTGGTCGGCCTGAATCTGGGCATTGCGGAGCAGCTGCTCCGCCTGGTAGCCCATGTCCGCACTGTCGTAGGCGGGGCGGGACGCCAGATTGCGGCGCACCTCGTGGAGCTTGGCGCGCAGCACCTCGACTTGGTAGCCGAGGTCTTCGGCGTGCTGGACGGCCTTCCCGCGCTCCTTCTTCAGCCGCTCCATCTCGGCTTCGAAGCGCGAGAGATGGTCGGCTTCAGCCTGATGGCTCTCCTGGCTTTCGTAGCCCCGCACAGCGCGGTCCCATCCGTCCCCTGGTCGCAAGCTCACTCCCAATTGAGCATCGCTCGCCCGCTGAACGACGCCCCCGGGGAATGGTGTCAGATACCGGGGCAGGGGTCACAGGCCCCGACCCCGTCTCCGCACCGAACCCCGGCCGAGCCATGGCCACTCTACCGGCCGGGGAATCGGGCCATCAGTGGTCCATCAATGGTCGGGGTTGGAGGTGACCAGTTCGGTGAGGACTCCGTGGCAGTCCTTGGGGTGCAGGAAGGTGATCGAGGAGCCCATGGAGCCCGTGCGGGGCTGGTCGTAGAGGACCCGGACGCCCTTGCCGCGGATGGCCTCCGAGTCGCCGAGGACGTCCTCGGTGCCGAAGGCGATGTGGTGCACGCCCTCGCCGTTCTTGGCCAGCCACTTGCCCACCGCGGAGTCCTCGCGGGTGGGTTCGAGGAGCTGGAGGTAGGAGGCGCCGCCGTCGGAGGTCTCGTTGATCTTGAGCATGGCCTCGCGGACGCCCTGCTCCTCGTTGACCTCGGTGTGGAACACCTCGAAGCCGTACGTGGCACGGTAGAACTCGACAGTCTTGTCCAGGTCGAAGCAGGCGATCCCGATGTGGTCGATTCTTGTCAGCATGGGACCAGTGCACCGCTGCGGAGGGTGGTCACGCAACGTGCCAGCGATCACACCGACTGCCCGGTGACGGCGCGGGTACCGCTCAGTACATTCATGTAAACCCTCGTTCACCCTCATCTTCAAGGGGCTGTGCTCCATGTCCGGAACGAACAACACCACGTCAGTGATCGTCGCCGGGGCCCGCACCCCCATGGGGCGGCTGCTCGGCTCGCTGAAGTCCTTCTCGGGCGCCGACCTCGGCGGCTTCGCCATCAAGGCCGCGCTGGAGCGGGCCGGCATCGCCGGCGACCAGGTGCAATACGTGATCATGGGCCAGGTGCTGCAGGCCGGCGCCGGCCAGATCCCCGCCCGCCAGGCAGCGGTCAAGGGCGGCATCCCCATGAACGTCCCGGCGCTCACGATCAACAAGGTGTGCCTCTCCGGCCTCGACGCGATCGCTCTGGCCGACCAGCTCATCCGTGCGGGCGAGTTCGACATCGTGGTCGCGGGCGGCCAGGAGTCCATGACCAACGCCCCGCACCTGCTGCCGAAGTCTCGAGAGGGCTTCAAGTACGGCGCGATCGAGATGCTGGACGCGATGGCCTACGACGGCCTCACCGACGCCTTCGAGAACATCGCGATGGGCGAGTCCACCGAGAAGCACAACACACGCCTGGGCATCGAGCGCGCCCCGCAGGACGAGTTCGCCGCCGCCTCGCACCAGCGGGCCGCCGCCGCGCAGAAGAACGGCGTCTTCGAGGCCGAGATCACCCCGGTCGAGATCCCGCAGCGCAAGGGCGAGCCGGTCCTCTTCTCGCAGGACGAGGGCATCCGCCCGGAGACCACGGTCGAGTCCCTCGGCAAGCTGCGCCCGGCGTTCGCCAAGGACGGCACGATCACGGCCGGCACCTCCTCGCAGATCTCCGACGGCGCCGCCGCCGTGGTCGTGATGAGCAAGGCGAAGGCCGAGGAGCTGGGCCTGGAGTGGATCGCCGAGATCGGCGCCCACGGAAACGTGGCCGGTCCCGACAACTCGCTGCAGTCGCAGCCGTCGAACGCGATCCTGCACGCCCTGAAGAAGGAGGGGCTCCAGGTCTCCGACCTGGACCTCATCGAGATCAACGAGGCCTTCGCGGCGGTCGCCGTGCAGTCAATGAAGGATCTCGGCGTGACCCCGGAAAGGGTGAACGTCAACGGTGGCGCCATTGCCCTGGGCCACCCGATCGGCATGTCCGGCGCCCGCGTCGTGCTGCACCTGGCGCTGGAGCTGAAGCGCCGGGGCGGCGGGGTCGGCGCGGCCGCGCTGTGCGGTGGCGGCGGCCAGGGCGACGCCCTGATCGTCCGCGTTCCCTGAACGGCGCGGTCCGAAGAAGCAGGACCGCCCCGTACCCGTACCCGAGAAGCCGTATCCGCAGCGAGAACCGAGGAGCGCAGCACGTATGACGGTGGACGTCCCCCAGCTGGTGGCCCAGGCGCGTGAGGGCAGGCCGAGAGCGGTGGCCCGGCTGATCTCGCTGGTCGAGGGGGCGTCCCCGCAGCTGCGCGAGGTGATGGCGGCCCTGGCCCCGCTGACGGGCGGGGCGTACGTGGTGGGCCTGACCGGCTCCCCGGGCGTCGGCAAGTCCACGTCCACCTCGGCGCTGGTCTCCGCGTACCGCAAGGCAGGCAAGCGGGTCGGCGTCCTCGCCGTCGACCCGTCCTCGCCGTTCTCCGGCGGTGCGCTGCTCGGCGACCGGGTCCGGATGTCGGACCACGCCTCCGACCCGGGGGTCTACATCCGCTCCATGGCCACCCGCGGCCACCTGGGCGGCCTGGCCTGGGCCGCCCCGCAGGCGATCCGGGTGCTGGACGCGGCCGGCTGCGAGGTGATCCTGGTCGAGACGGTCGGGGTCGGGCAGTCGGAGGTGGAGATCGCCTCGCAGGCCGACACCTCGGTGGTGCTGCTGGCCCCCGGGATGGGCGACGGGATCCAGGCCGCCAAGGCGGGGATCCTGGAGATCGGCGACGTGTACGTGGTGAACAAGGCGGACCGGGACGGCGCCGACGCCACCGCCCGGGAGCTGAACCACATGCTGGGCCTCGGGGAGTCCCGGGGCGCGGGCGACTGGCGGCCGCCGATCGTCAAGACGGTCGCGGCGCGCGGCCAGGGCATCGACGAGCTGGTCGAGGCCCTGGAGAAGCACCGGGCGTGGATGGACGAGCGCGGGGTGCTGGCCGAGCGGCGTACGGCCCGGGCCGCGCGCGAGGTGGAGACGATCGCGGTGACGACCCTGCGGGCCCGGATGGCGGACGTGCGCGGGGACGCGCACCTCGACGCCCTCGCGGCCCGGGTCGCGGCCGGTGAGCTGGACCCGTACGCGGCGGCGGACACCCTGCTGGCGACGCTGACGGAGTCCTGAGCGGCCGTACGGCGTACGCACGCGAGAGCCGCGCCCCGTTCCTGCGGGGCGCGGCTCTCGTACGTCTGCGGACGGAACGGTCAGGCGTTGGGACGCTTGCCGTGGTTCGCCTTCTTCTTCTTGCGTGCTCGCTTCTTGTTGCCGCGCTTGGCCATGACGCCACTCCCTCGAAGATCGGGGTAATCCGGGCGTTCGCCAGTCTAGGGGCGCCCGATCCGGTCCGCACGGGAACCCGCGGACCGGCGCGTGTGCGTGTCAGTTGCCGTCGTTGCCGTCGTTGCCGCCGCCGTCGTCGTTGCCGTCGCCGTCCGAGTCCGATCCGGACACCGTCGCCTTGCCCGACGCGGCGTCGACGTGGACGTTGGTGGTCTTGTCGCCGGACTTGACCTGGACGTTCCAGTAGCGGGAGCCGTTGTCGTCATCGTCGTCCCATTCCACGGACCAGACCTGGCCGGAATGGGCGGCGACGGCCGCCTTCATCGCCTGCTGGGCGGTCACCTTCGCGGCGACCACCGCCTTGTTCCCGCCGTCGTCGTCGCTGTTGTCGTCCGCGTTCTCGGTGAACACCTTGCCGCTGCGGGTGTCGACCGTCAGTTCCGCGTGCTTGCCGTTCTTGGCGATGACGTCGACGTGCCAGACGGCGCCGTCCTTGTCGACGGACTCCACGACACCCGGGTACTTCTTCAGCGCCGCGGCGACCGCGCCCGCGGCGTCCACGTCGGCGCGGGCCGGGGCGGCCGCGGGGGCGGTTCTCGCCGCGTCGGCCGTGTGCGCGGCGGCGGCCGCCGCCGGGCCCCCGGCCAGCAGGACCACGGCCGCGGCCGTGGAAACGTACGCCGTGTGCTTGCGGTGCATGGCTGACCTCCTCTGGCCGGCCATGCGCTTACGGTGGCTCGGCGGGCGGCCGGCGAGCGAGCGTTACCACCCATTCTCCGGGCCGCCGCCCCGGACGGCACCCCGGATCGGGTGCCGTCCGGCCGGTGCCGGTGCCGGTGCCGGCACCGGGCCGTGTCGGGCCGGCGCCGGGCCGCTGTCAGGCCTTGCCGCGCTGGTCCCGCAGGTGCGTCGCGACCGGCTCCAGCGAGGCGCGCAGCGCCGCCAGGGCCTCCGGCGGCAGCAGGTCGATGAAGTGCCGGCGGACGGACGCCACGTGGTGCGGGGCGACCTTCCGCATGAGCTCCATGCCCTCGTCGGTCAGGACGGCGTACAGCCCCCGGCGGTCGGACTCGCAGTTCACCCGGACGACCAGGCGCGCCGTCTCCATGCGGGTGATCTGGTGGGACAGCCGGCTCTTGGACTGGAGCGTCGACGTCGCGAGATCGCTCATCCGCATCCGGTGGCCCTCCGACTCCGAGAGGTTCACCAGGATCTCGTAGTCGTTGTTGGTGAGTCCGAACGGCTGGAGATCCTTTTCCAGCTGGTGCATCAGCAGTCTGCTGACGTCCAGGTGGGTGCGCCAGGTGCACTGCTCGGCCTCGGTCAGCCAGCGTGTGGCCGTCTCGGTCTCCATGGTCTCCATGAATGAACTCTACCTAAGAAGTTGAATTACGTACAAAAAATGTCAAGTCGAAGATCGGATCACAGTCCGAGGCGCCGCTGGATGTCACCCAGCTGTCCCGGCATCCGCGGCACGCCCAGCTGTCCCAGCGGGCCCTGCTGTCCGTGTCCGCCGCCGTACCCGGCCCCCGGGACGCCCGCCGACTCCGCGCCGGCGCCGACGGTCCCGATGGCCTGCTCCGCCATCAGCATCTCCGAGGACTGCAGCAGCACCGTCCCGGCCCCGACGAACTCGAACTGGTGCTCCTCGCCCGAGCTGCCGCCGATGCCCGTCAGCGAGCGCAGCCCGCCGATGACCCCCGACATGTAGCCGTGGTCGTAGTGGTGGCAGGGGGACGGGCAGTCCGCCCAGCCCACCAGCGCCTGCGGGTCCACGCGCAGCGGCGGCTCCATGAACACCACCGGCCCGTTGGACGCCGCCACGAACTTCCCCGTTCCGATCAGGGTCAGGAACCCCGGCACGATCGACTGCTTGAGGGCGAGCGAGGGCTGGAAGGCCAGCAGGTTGCCCGACCGGATCGTCAGGTTGCCATTGTCCAGGTCGTACGAGTTCACGTCGAATGCCCGGTCGGCCAGCAGCATCTTGCCCTGGCCTTCGGCCACCACCCAGTCGGAGGCGTGCATCGGCGAGTGGAAGCTGGTGCGCAGCAGCCGGTCGAAGCGGCCGTTGCCGACGCCGTTGAAGTCCATGCGCCCGTAGTAGGCGATCATCTTGCCCTTCTGCAGGAACCACTGGCTCCCCTTGAGCTCCACGCAGAAGGTGTACGCGTTCACGTTGTCGTCGGAGGGCAGGGTGTGCGGGTCGAAGACCGTCGGGCCTCCCGGCCCGCCGATGACGGGACCAAAGTTCACAGCTTCTCCTCCGAGGCCTGCACGTACACGGCGCCCTGGCCCGACAGCTCCAGCTGGAACGCCTCGCCCGAGCCGCGCCCCACCATGTCCCGCCAGCCGAGCGCGGTGGAGAGCTTGTTCCTGACGTCCCCGTGGTGGGCCACGTACGCCTGCGGGTCGACGTGGATCGGGCGGTTCGGGGTGATGGGGAGCTCGATGACCCCGCCGTGGGCCATCACGGCGACCGAGCCGTGCCCCTTGAGGGTGGTCGTGAACAGGCCCTGGCCGGTCACCTGACCGCGGACCATGCCCATGACACCCCCTTGCGAGCCCATGAACATCGTGCCCTGCTGGAGCGTGCCGTCGAAGGCGAGCAGCCGGTCGGCCTCGACGTACAGGGTCTCGCCGGTCAGGTTGATCACCTGGATGTGGTGGCCGCCGTGGCCGAACATCACGGTGCCGCTGCCCTCGACCGTCATCAGCGGGGTCTGCTCGTTCGCCACGCGGCGCCCGATCATGCCCATCACCCCGCCCTGACCGCCGGTCAGGCTCGGGGTGAAGGAGACGTCGCCGCGGTACGCGAGCATCGCGCCGCGCTGGCTGAACATCCTCTGCCCCGGGATCACCTGGGCCTCGACCATCTTCGAGTTGATCTCACGGAACGGCATCAGATGTCGCCCCCGATGGTGTTGCGCTCGCTGGGCTGCACGTAGACCAGGCCCTCGCCCTCGAAGCGGATCTGGAACGCCTCGCCCGAGCCCTCGCCGATCAGGGTGCGGAAGTTGATCCCCGACTGGAAGGACTGCTGGAGGTTCCCGGTGTGCGCGATGTACGCCCCCGGGTCGACGGAGAGCGGGTACTGGGCGCTGACGCGCAGCACCACCGCCGGGCCGTCGGACATGATCGCCGCCTGCCCGGAGCCCTCGACGGTGGTGGTGAACAGGCCGTTGCCCGTCGCCCCGCCGCGCAGGCCGGTGAAGGTGGTGCCGGTGCGCAGGCCGGCGTCGGTGCACAGGAGGTTGCTGGACTCCACGTACAGCTTCTCGCCGCGCAGGTTGACCAGATTGATTTCGCTCGCGCGGTCGGCGAAGAAGCAGGTGCCGTGCCCCTGCACTTCCATCACGGTCATCTGTTCACCCGTCAGTCGACGGGTCACCATGCCGCGCAAACCTTCGCCGCCGCCGGTCATCTTCTTGAAGGCCATCTGACCGTCGTACGCGACCATGGAGCCGTTTTTCGCTTTGACGGCATCCCCGGTCAGGTCGACGGCCAGCACCTTGCTGCCTTGGAGTCGGAACTGAGCCACGGGATGACGTTATCGGCAGCGGGCGGAGGCGAACAGGGCCCGGTGGCCGATATCCGGCGACTGCGGCATCTCGCACACCCGGGACACCGCGCCGCCCGCCCCCCCGCCGCGGCCCCGCCTCAAGATCGGGCTGGGCGGCTGAGAGACTGGAACGGACCCCCGGCCACCACCCCGAAGGCTCATCGTGGACATCAAGACCGCTTCCGCCCTGCACCGGCTGCGCCTCATCTCCGTACCGGAGGCGCTGTCGTTCCCGGCCCTGCTGATCTTCGGATCGGTGCTGAGCCGGATCTCCGACATCGACTACCTGATGATGCCGCTCGGCATCCTGCACGGGATCCTGTTCGTCATCTACGCGGTCTTCCTGCTGGACGTGTGGAACAAGGCGAAGTGGCCGGTCAAGAAGGTCGCCCTGTTCTTCCTGCTGGCGCTGCTGCCCTTCGGCGGCCTCTACGGCGACAAGATGCTCAAGCGCGAGGAGGCCGACAGCGTCATGGCGGCCCGCGCCCGGCGCGAGGCGGCGAACGCAGCGTGATCGTCGCGTTCTCGGTGACCCCGCTGGGGGTCGGTGAAGAGGTCGGCGAGTACGTGGCCGACGCGGTGCGCGTCGTACGGGAGTCGGGACTGCCGAACCGCACGGACGCCATGTTCACCTCGATCGAGGGGGAGTGGGACGAGGTGATGGACGTGGTCAAGCGCGCGGTGGCGGCCGTGGAGGAGCGGGCGCCGCGGGTGTCCCTGGTCCTCAAGGCCGACATCCGCCCCGGGGTGGTCGACGGGCTGACGTCCAAGGTGGAGACGGTGGAGCGCCACCTGGCCTAGTCCGGCCCCCCGTTCCCGCCACCCGGACGGCCCTGTCCGGGGGCGGGTGTGCGGAACCCCTCGTTCGGCGGCGCCCCGTTCGACACGCCCAGGGTTTGTCACCTTTTGTGGTGATATCAAACCCTGGGCGTCGAGCACTGGAGGGGCCGTGCGGCCGGAAGGCTTCGACTACGAGACCCACAGCCGCCTCGCCGGCCCGTTCGCGGATCCGGACCGCACCTCCTCCGCCTCCGCCTCCTCCGTCTCCTCCGCCTCAGGCACACCCGACCCCTACCGGGTGGGCTACCGCTCCCTGTTGTCGCGCGAGCAGCTCCGCACCCGCATACGCGCCGTCCTCCTCATGGCCCTGGCCCCCCTCGCCGCGGCCGGGCTGCTGCTCTACCTCGTCTGGCCCACGCACTGGACCGTCCGCGAGGGCGGCGAGCGCTGGCTGGTCCGGCTCGACGCCGTGATGCTCGGCTCCATCGCGCTGATCATGCTGTTCATGCTGGTCAACGTCCTGTCGGTGGCCCACGCCACGATGGTCGCCCGCGACCCGGTCCCGGTGCCGCCCCAACCCGGCACCAAGGTCGCCTTCCTGACCACGTACGTCCCCGGCAAAGAGCCGCTCGCCATGGTGCGGGGCACCCTCCTGGGAGCCGTCGCCCTCCGGCACGACGGTCCGCTCGACGTATGGCTGCTGGACGAGGGGGACGATCCCGAGGTCCGGGCCCTGTGCGCGGACCTCGGCGTACGGCACTTCACCCGCAAGGGCATCGCCGGCTGGAACACCCGCAAGGGCCCCCACCGGGCGCGGACCAAGCACGGCAACTACAACGCCTGGCTGGCCGCGCACGGCGACGACTACGAGTTCTTCGCCTCCGTCGACACCGACCACGTCCCGCTGGCGAACTTCCTGGAGCGGATGCTCGGCTACTTCCGCGACCCGGACATCGCCTTCGTCGTCGGCCCGCAGGTCTACGGCAACTACACCGGGGCCGTCACCAAGGCCGCCGAATCCCAGCAGTACCTCTTCCACGCGCTGATCCAGCGCGCCGGCAACCGCTACGGCGCCCCCATGTTCGTCGGCACCAACAACGCCGTGCGGATCAGCGCCCTCAAGCAGGTGGGCGGGCTCTACGACTCCCTCACCGAGGACATGGCCACCGGCTTCGAGCTGCACCGCCGGCGCAATCCGGCCACCGGACGGTTCTGGCGGTCCGTCTACACCCCCGACGTGCTCGCCGTCGGCGAGGGCCCGGCTTCGTGGACCGACTTCTTCACCCAGCAGCTGCGCTGGTCGCGCGGGACGTACGAGACCCTCTTCCGGCAGTACGGGAAAGGCTTCCTCCGGATGCCCCCGGGACGGGCGCTCAACTACACCCTGATGCTCGTCTACTACCCGATGACGGCCGTCAACTGGCTCCTCGGCATCCTCAGCTGCGTCCTGTTCCTGTGGTTCGGCGCCTCCGGCACCCAGGTCTCCTCCGAGGTGTGGCTCATGCTCTACACCGACGCCGCCGCCCTCCAGGTGGGCCTGTACCTGTGGAACCGCCGGCACAACATCTCCCCCCACGAGCCCGAGGGCTCCGGCGGCCTGGCCGGCATGGCGATGTCCGCGATCTGCGCGCCGGTCTACCTCGCGTCGCTCGCCTCGGCCCTGCTGCGCACCCGGGGCGCCTTCGTCGTCACCCCCAAGGGCGGCGACGCCAGCCCCGACCGGCCGGCGACCTTCCGGATCCACCTCGGCTGGGCCGCCGTCCTGGCCCTCTCCCTCGCGGCCTCGGTCCGGCTCGGCCACACCCACGCGGCGATGCGCATCTGGGCGGTGCTCGCCCTGCTCATCGCCCTCGCGCCGGTGGCCGTATGGGCCTGGACCCTGCTGCGCGAGCGCCGGTCCGCGGCCGCAGCCACTGCGGCCCGGGCCGCCGGACCGCTGGACCTCGGGCTCGGCCACGGGCCGGGCGAGGAGCCGGAGCCGGCGTTCGCCACGCCTGCGGGAGGGAACTGAACCCATGGCGTACCAGCCGTCGAAGCAGTTCAAGAACACCGTGCTGGGCACCGGGGCCGTGGTGGTGCTGGCCGCGCTCAACGCGCCCGCCGCGCTCTCCTTCGCGCAGGAGCGCTACCACTCGTACAAGATCGGGCAGTCCAGCTACAAGATCCAGTACGGCTCGTGGGAGCAGGTCCGCCTCCCCGAGGAGTACCGGATCAACGCGATGCACGCGGCCCTGCTGCGCACGGGCAAGGTGCTGCTGATCGCCGGCTCCGGCAACAACCAGAAGAAGTTCGACGAGGGCACCTTCGACACCGTCCTGTGGGACCCGAAGGACGACAGCTTCAAGAAGATCCCGACGCCGGAGGACTTCTTCTGTTCGGGCCACAGCCAACTGCCGGACGGCCGGCTGCTGGTGGCGGGCGGCACCGCCCGGTACGAGGTCCTCGACGGCAAGGTCACCCGCGCGGGCGGCGGCATGCGGGTCAAGAACGAGGACCCCGACAAGGCGGCCCGGCTGAAGAAGGGCACCCGGTTCCGGTCCCCGTCCGGGGTCGAGTACGTGTCGAAGTTCGACGTCACCGTGCCGAAGGCCACGCGCGAGTTCGAGATCACGTACGGGCGCAAGGGGCACCTGAAGCCCTGGCGGAGCAAGGTGGTGGCCTCGGAGGCGCGGGTCTTCGTCGAGGCCGCCGAGGCGGGCGCCGAGGGGCTGACGACCGAGGCCGCGCAGTACCGGATCCTCGGCCTCAAGGGGAAGGACGCTGACAACGTCTACGGGCTCGCGGAGCGGCTGAGCGTCGAGAAGCAGGACTTCCAGGGGATCAAGTCGGCGTACGAGTTCGACCCCGGGGCCGAGAAGTACGTCCCCGTCGACCCGATGAAGGACGCCCGCTGGTACCCGACGCTGGTGGCCCTCCAGGACGGGCGGGTCCTCGCGGTCTCCGGGCTCAACGACGTGGGGGACGTGGTCCCCGGCGACAACGAGTTCTACGACCCGAAGACGAAGAAGTGGACCCGGGGCCCCTTCCGCTACTTCCCGACCTACCCCGCGCTCTTCCTCATACAGGGCGGCAAACTGCTCTACACCGGCTCCAACGCGGGCTACGGACCGGCCGACAAGGGACGCGAGCCCGGCGTGTGGGACCTGAAGACCGACAAGTTCACGCAGGTGGCGGGGCTGGCGGACCCCGACCAGCTGGAGACCTCGTCCTCGGTGCTGCTGCCGCCGGCCCAGGACCAGCGGGTGATGGTGCTGGGCGGCGGCGGGGTCGGCGAGTCGAAGCTGTCGTCGAGCCGGACGGCGATCGTGGACCTCAAGGAGGACAACCCGGTCTTCCGCTCCTCGGCGCGGCTGCCACAGGGCACCCGGTACCTGAGCAGCGTGCTGCTGCCGGACGACTCCGTGTTCACCACCGGCGGCTCCCGCGACTACCGCGGCCGGGGCGCCAGCGACGTCCACAAGGCGCAGTTCTACTACCCGCGCACCGACTCCTTCGTGGCCGCCGCCGATCCGGCGGTGGGCCGCAACTACCACTCCGAGGCGCTGCTGCTGCCCGACGGGCGGATCGCGACGTTCGGCTCCGACCCGCTCTTCGGGGACAAGGACAACACCCGGCTCGGCAAGTTCGAGCACCGGCTGGAGGTGTACTCGCCGCCCTACCTGTACCGGGACCCGGCGCTGCGGCCGGTCCTGGGGGCCGGGCCGGCCGAGGTGGGACCGGACGGGCGGGCCACCTTCACGTCGCCGCACCCGGAGCGGATCCGGCGGGCCCGGCTGATGCGGCCGAGCGCGGTCACGCACACCACGGACGTGGAGCAGCGCTCGATCGAGCTCGGGCTGGCGCGGGCGGCCGGGGCGGTGACGGTCGACGTGCCGAAGGACCCGACGCTGGTGCCGCCGGGCTGGTACATGCTGTTCGTGACGGATGCGGACGGGACGCCCTCGGAGGCCAGGTGGCTCCGGGTACGGGAGCCGAAGCGGCCGTCGGAGCCGAAGCCGCCGTCGGAGCCGGTGCGGGCGCCGGACGAGTAGCCCCTCGCGGGGCCTACTCCTTGGCGCGGGCGGCCAGCCCGAGCGCGTAGTCCGGCCACCACCGGCCGGCCGCCGGGCCGCCGCGGCAGGGCCCGTCGGACTCGCCGGGCCGCTTGATCCAGAGGTACGCGTCGACGAGCGGGTCGCCGGTCCTGTCGGTCGGCGCGACCCCGAGGGCGCGGCCGGGCGGGTTGCACCAGGTCTCGTGGCCGCCGCCCGGGAGCGGGCCCTCGCCGTTGCGGCTGGTGTCGATGACGAAGTGCTTGCCGTGGGCGGCACCGGAGATGCGGGCGCCGTACGCGCGGCCGGCCGTTTCGGGCTGGAAGTTGGAAACGTTGAGGGAGAAGCCGTCGGCCCGGTCGAGCCCGGCCTTGTACAGGGGTTCGACGAGCTTCATCGGGTCGGGGATCCAGGCCGGATTGCCGGCGTCCAGGTAGACCTTCGTGTTCCGGTTCTTCTTCAGCCGGGTGACGGCCTCGGAGAGGAGCCGGAGGCGCTCCTCGTGGTGGGCGGCCGGGGTACAGCCGTCCACGATGTGCGGGACGGCGTCCGGTTCCAGGACCACCACGGCCCTGGCGTCGCCGACGGCGTCGGCGAAGGCCCCGATCCAGTTGCGGTACGCGGTGGCGCTCGTGGCCCCGCCCGCCGAGTGCCGGCCGCAGTCGCGGTGCGGGATGTTGTACGCGGCGAGCACCAGGACCCGGCCCGCCGCCCTGGCGCCCTTCGCGGCCCGGCGGATCGCGGGACCGGGGTCGTCGCCCGGTCCCCACAGGGCCATGGGCCGTTCCGAGATCCGGCGCAGCAGCTGGGCCTCGCTGTTGCGGCCCTGCGCCTCCCAGGCGGCGACCTGCCGGGCGGCGTCGCTCTCCGGGTCCACCCAGTACGGGGATCCGGCGGGCGCGGCCTGCGCCGCGGCCTCGCGCGGAGCCTCCGCGGGCGAGTGCGACGGGGCGGACTCCTCGCTCCCGCAGCCGGGGGCCGCGGCGAGCAGCAGCGCGAGGCCGAGCGCGGCGGCGAGGGCTCTGGGGCGGGGGCGACGGGGACGCGGGCGGCGTCGGGACCGGGGTCGGCCTGGCATCCGGGTTCCTCGGGACGAAGGGTCGGTGCGCGGAAGTGCGGAATCACAGACCGGCATATCGTGACATGACGGTCAGTCACCCCCGTCCCGCGACACCGCACGCCGCCTACGCCGGGGGCGCACCGCCCGTCGTGAGGGCGATGGCGAGCGGGGTGCGCTCGTAGAGGATCCGGTGGCCGTGCCGGGCCGAGATCAGCAGACCCGCCCCGTGCAGGGCCTTCAGGTGCGCCGACACCGTGGCCGGGGCGAGGCCGAGCCGGTGGGCCAGCTCCGTCGTGGAGGCCGGCTCGACGAGCGCGCACAGCACGTCGGCCCGGCCGCGGCCCAGCAGCCGCGCCAGCGCCCGCGGGGTCGGACCCGCCGACGCCGTCCACAGTGCGCCGATGCCCCGCGCCGGGTACACCAGCGTCGGCTGCCAGGGCGGGTCGTACCCGCCGACCACCTCCGGCCACACGAACGCGCTCGGCATGAGGAGCAGGCCCTGCCCGTCCAGGGAGCGGTCGTGGTGGTGCGCGCGGTCGATGGAGAGCGTCCCCTCCGACCACCGGAGGTCCGGGTGGAGGCCGTCGAACAGCGCCTCCAGCCCGCCCGCCGCCAGCCGCCGCGAGTGGAACAGGATGTCGGCCTCCAGCAGGGCCTGCAGCCGCGGCCAGTGCGGGGCGATGAGCGCGGCCCAGGCCTGCTCGTAGAGGTCGGCCAGCTCCCGTATGGCGCGGGCCGGGTCGGCGAGCATCCGCCGCCCGAGGTCGCTCTCGGCGGCGCCCGGGGTGCAGACCAGGGCCCGCCGCAGGTCCTCCCGTACGGCCTGCGGATCGGCGGCCGCGGACCGGACCCGCGCCAGCTCCTCCTCGAAGGTGACGGAGGGGCCGACCGGCGGCGGGCTCAGGAAGTCCGGGTTGTGGCCGGCCCGCGGCATCAGCAGCCACAGCGGCCGCAGGTCCAGCCCGGCGGCGGCCGCCCGGACCTGCCGGAGCCAGGGCAGGTGGTACGCCTGCCGCTTCGGCCGCAACAGGGTCCGCACCGCCTCCTGCGTCTCCCAGCGGGGCGATATCGAAAACCGGCACCGCAACAGGTCCCCGGCCCCGAAACGGAAGTGGAACGCCATGCCTCTCCCTCCGGGCTCCGGGCCGACGTGATTCGGCGTACGGCGAATCACTGCCGCACCCCCACCGTAGTCCCGCAGGGTCGCCGTATGTCCTTCACCGTCAACGAGGCCGCCGGCGGATACCGGTCCGTATTCCGGGTCCGCGAGTTCCGGCCCGTGTTCGCCGCGCACCTGCTGTCCGTCCTCGGCATCGTCGTCGCCGAGATCGCCCTCACCGTCCTCGTGTTCCGCGCCACCGGCTCGCCCCTGATGAGCGCGCTCACGTTCGCCCTCGGTTTCCTCCCCTACGCCCTCGGCGGCACCCTCCTCGCCGGGATCGCCGACCGCAGGCCCGCCCGCCGGGTCCTCGTCGGCTGCGACCTCGTCTGCGCCGCCTGCGCGGCGGCCATGGTCCTGCCCGGCACCCCCGTCGCCGCTCTGCTCGTCCTGCGCTGCGCCATGGCCTTCGTCGCCCCCCTCTTCCAGGGCACGCGCAACGCCTCCCTCGCCGACATCCTCGGCTCCGGCGACGTCTACGTCCTCGGCCGCTCCCTGATGCGGATGGTCTCCCAGAGCGCCCAGCTCATCGGCTTCGGGCTCGGCGGGCTGCTGCTCACCGTCCTCGCCCCGCGCGCCGCCATCGCGCTGACCGCCGCCGGATTCCTGTGTTCGGCCCTGCTGCTGCGCTTCGGCACCGCGGCGCGGCCGGCCCGGGCCGGGGCCGGGCGCACCTCCCCGCTCGCCGGGATGCGGGCCGTCCTCGGCGATCGCCGGCTGCGCGCCCTGACCCTGCTGTTCTGGCTGCCGCCCGTCTTCGTCATCGCCCCCGAGGCGCTGCTCGTCCCGTACGCGGACGGCATCGGCGCCGGCACCGCGGCCCTGGGAGTGATGATGTGCGCGCTGCCCGTCGGCACCATCGCGGGTGAACTGTGGGCCGGCTCGGTGCTCGGCCCGCGGGCCCGTTCCCGGCTCGTGGCCCCGCTCGCGGCCGCCTGCCTGCTGCCGCTGCTCGTGTACGCCTTCCGGCCCGGGGTGATGGTCGTACTGGCCGTCCTGGTGCTGGCCGGTCTGGCCCACGCCTACACCCTCGGCCTCGACCAGTGGTACGTCGACGCCGTCCCGGACGCGCTGCGCGGCCGGGCGATGACCCTGCTGAGCACCGGGCTGATGACCCTCCAGGGCGTCGGCATGGCCCTGGCCGGGCTGGCCGCCGAGTTCCTGCCGGTGCACTTGGTCGTCGCGGGCGCGGCCGTGGTCGGCACGGTGGTGATCCTGCTCCTCCTCGCCGAACTGCGGGCCGCGGGGCGGCAGGACGGCCGACCGAAGAATGAGACGGCGCCCGCCGCCAAATGACCGCCCGGTAGGGTCGGGTGCGTGTCCAAGCCGCTCAGCCTCCCCTTCGACCCCATCGCCCGCGCCGACGAGCTCTGGCAGCGCCGCTGGGGACCGGTGCCCTCGATGGCCGCCATCACCTCGATCATGCGCGCGCACCAGATCCTGCTCGGCGAGGTCGACGCGGTGGTCAAGCCGTACGGGCTGACCTTCGCGCGGTACGAGGCGCTGGTGCTGCTCACCTTCTCCAAGGCCGGCGAACTGCCGATGTCGAAGATCGGAGAGCGGCTGATGGTCCACCCGACGTCGGTGACGAACACGGTGGACCGGCTGGTCCGGTCCGGGCTGGTGGCCAAGCGGCCGAACCCGAACGACGGCCGCGGCACGCTCGCGTCCATCACGGACAAGGGCCGCGAGGTCGTCGAGGCGGCGACGAAGGACCTGATGGCCGTCGACTTCGGGCTCCGCGCCTACGACGCCGAGGAATGCCAGGAGATCTTCGCGCTGCTGCGCCCCCTGCGGGTCGCCGCCGCGGACTTCGAGGAGTAGCGGACCGCGGTCGCCGGGCCCCCCTCAAGATCGAGCAAAACGGACGGTTAGGCTCATCGGCATGAAGAAGAGCGTGCTGACCCGCTACCGGGTCATGGCCTACCTGACCGCGGTCATGCTGTTGATCCTCTGCACCTGCATGGTTTTCAAGTACGGCTTCGACACCGGCGCCGACCTGACCCTCGCGGTCTCGCAGGTGCACGGCGTGCTGTTCATGATCTACCTGGTGTTCGCCTTCGACCTGGGTTCGAAGGCCAGGTGGCCGTTCCCGAAGCTGCTCTGGGTGCTGGTCTCCGGCACGATCCCGCTGGCCGCCTTCTTCGTCGAGCGCAAGGTCCGCGCCGAGGTCGAGCCGCTGGTCGAGGGCAGCCTGGCCACCGCCGACGCCTAGAGCGCCGCTCGCGTATCGGCACCCCGGGGATACTCCCCGGGGTTTCCCATCGACATTTACTAGGACGTCCTAGTAAATTCATGGGTATGGACGCTGACGCCATCGAGGAGGGCCGCCGCCGCTGGCAGGCCCGCTATGACAAGGCCCGCAAGCGCGAGGCCGATTTCACCACGCTCTCCGGGGATGACGTCGATCCCGTCTACGGGCCCCGGCCCGGCGACGCCTACGAGGGATTCGAGCGCATCGGCTGGCCGGGGGAGTACCCGTACACCCGCGGCCTGCACGCCACCGGATACCGGGGCCGGACCTGGACCATCCGCCAGTTCGCCGGGTTCGGCAACGCCGAGCAGACCAACGAGCGCTACAAGATGATCCTGGCCGCCGGCGGCGGCGGGCTCTCCGTGGCCTTCGACATGCCGACCCTCATGGGGCGCGACTCCGACGACCCCCGCTCGCTCGGCGAGGTCGGCCACTGCGGGGTCGCCATCGACTCCGCCGCCGACATGGAGGTCCTGTTCCAGGACATCCCGCTGGGCGACGTGACCACCTCGATGACGATCTCGGGCCCCGCCGTGCCCGCCTTCTGCATGTACCTGGTCGCGGCCGAGCGGCAGGGAGTGGACCCGGCCGTCCTGAACGGCACGCTCCAGACCGACATCTTCAAGGAGTACATCGCCCAGAAGGAGTGGCTCTTCGAACCCGAGCCGCACCTGCGCCTCATCGGCGACCTCATGGAGTACTGCGCGAAGGGCATCCCGGCGTACAAGCCGCTGTCCGTCTCCGGCTACCACATCCGCGAGGCCGGTGCCACGGCCGCGCAGGAGCTCGCGTACACCCTCGCCGACGGATTCGGTTACGTGGAGCTGGGCCTGTCCCGCGGTCTCGACGTGGACCACTTCGCGTCCGGCCTCTCCTTCTTCTTCGACGCCCACCTCGACTTCTTCGAGGAGATCGCCAAGTTCCGCGCCGCCCGCCGGATCTGGGCGCGCTGGATGAAGGAGGTGTACGGGGCGCAGAGCGAGAAGTCGATGTGGCTGCGCTTCCACACCCAGACGGCCGGCGTCTCGCTGACCGCGCAGCAGCCGTACAACAACGTCGTGCGCACCGCCGTCGAGGCCCTCGCGGCCGTCCTCGGCGGCACCAACTCGCTGCACACCAACGCCCTCGACGAGACCCTCGCGCTGCCGAGCGAGCAGGCGGCCGAGATCGCCCTGCGCACGCAGCAGGTGCTGATGGAGGAGACCGGGGTGGCCAACGTGGCCGACCCGCTGGGCGGTTCCTGGTACGTGGAGCAGCTCACCGACCGCATCGAGGCCGACGCCGAGAAGATCTTCGACCAGATCAAGGAGCGCGGCCTGCGCGCCCACCCGGACGGGCAGCACCCGATCGGGCCGATCACCTCGGGCATCCTGCGCGGCATCGAGGACGGCTGGTTCACCGGCGAGATCGCCGAGTCGGCGTTCCAGTACCAGCGCTCGCTGGAGAAGGGCGACAAGCGGGTCGTCGGCGTCAACGTGCACCACGGGTCGGTGACCGGGGACCTGGAGATCCTGCGCGTCAGCCACGAGGTGGAGCGCGTACAGGTGGAGCACCTGGCGGAGCGCAAGGCGCGGCGCGACGACGCGAAGGTGAAGTCCTCGCTCGACGCGATGCTGGCGGCCGCCCGTGACGGGTCGAACATGATCCCGGCGATGCTGGACGCGGTGCGCGCCGAGGCCACGCTCGGGGAGATCTGCAACGTGCTGCGCGACGAGTGGGGCACGTACACGGAGCCGCCGGGCTTCTGATCCCCGCCGCAGACGCGCAAGGCCGGTCGTGGGCGCCCCTTTCGGGGCCGCCGCGGCCGGCCTTCGCCGTGTCCGGGCACGAGGGGGCGCCGGGGGCGTGAGGGGCGCCGGGCGTGACGCGTGTCAGGCGTGGGCCGGGCCCCGGAGGCCGTGCATCAGGAGGGCGGTGAACGTGGACACCCAGAGTTCGTCCACCGGCTCCGAGCTGACCAGCGCCCGGTGCACCACCGTGCCGGCGATCACGTCGAAGATCAGGTCCGTGGTGCGGCAGGCGAGCTCCTCGTCCTCCTCGTACGGGAGTTCGCCGCGGGCCTGCGCCCGTTCGCGACCCAGTACGACGAGACGTTTCTGCCGGTCCACGATCGCCGACCGGATCCGGTCGCGCAGGGCCTCGTCCCGGGTGGACTCGGCGACGACCGCCATCAGGGCCGTACGGGCCTCCGGCCGCCGCAGCAGCGCCGCGAACTGGAGGACCACGTTCTCTACATCGGCTTCGAGGGAGCCCCGGTCGGGGAGTTCGAGGGAGTCGAAGAGCTCCGCGACGGCGTCCACGACCAGCTCGTTCTTGCCGGCCCAGCGGCGGTAGAGGGTGGTTTTGGCGACCCCGGCCCGGGTCGAGACGTCGCCCATCGTCAGCTTCGACCAGCCCAGCTCGACCAGCGCGTCCCGCGTCGCGGCGAGGATCGCGGCGTCCGCGGCAGCGCTGCGGGGGCGGCCGGTGCGTCCGGTCGGGGAGCTGGGGTTGCGCATGGCCGAGACCATACCCGCCGGTAGCCAAAGCGGCGGGTCCCGAAATGCTGTGCTTCAGATCACGGGGCGCGAAGGGGCGCGGGGAGTTACGCTACGGCTCGTAGCGTAAGAGCGACGACCACGCGAAGAGCTACCGGCGCCAGGTGGGGACCCGGCGCCAACACCGCACCACCGAGGGTACTCAAGAAGGCATTTCGGCCGATCTTTTTCGTCGGCGCGCGCACACGGGGGAGGATGTACGCATGCAGCCCAGAAACATGTCCATGAGCGGCGTCGTCGACCTCGCCGCTGTGAAGGCGGCCGGCGAGGCCAAGGCGAAGGCCGAGCAGGCCCGTGCCGAAGCGGCCCGGCAGGCCGCCCAGGGCGGCGCGCCCGCCTCCGCGGGTGCCCTGCCGCCGTCCGCGCTCGTGATCGACGTCGACGAAGCCGGCTTCGAACGCGACGTCCTCCAGCTCTCCGCCGAGGTCCCGGTCGTCCTGGACTTCTGGGCCGAGTGGTGCGAGCCGTGCAAGCAGCTCAGCCCGCTGCTGGAGCGCCTGACCATCGAGGCGAACGGCCGCCTCCTGCTGGCCAAGGTCGACGTCGACTCCAACCAGATGCTGATGCAGCAGTTCGGCATCCAGGGCATCCCGGCCGTGTTCGCCGTGGTCGCGGGCCAGGTGCTGCCGCTGTTCCAGGGCGTGGCGCCCGAGCAGGAGATCCGCGCGACCCTCGCGCAGCTGGTCCAGGTCGCCGAGGAGCGGTTCGGGATCATCGGCATCGAAGTGGACCCGAACGCGGAGGGCGGCTCCGCGGGCACCCCGGCCGCCGGTGAGGACCAGATCCCGGCGGGCCCCTACGACGCGCTGCTGGAAGCGGCCGTCGTCGCGCTCGACGCCGGTGACCTGGGCGGCGCGGTGCAGGCGTACAAGAACGTACTGGCGGACGACCCGGCGAACACCGAGGCCAAGCTGGGCCTGGCCCAGGCCGAGCTGCTCTCCCGGGTCAAGGACATGAACCCGCAGGCGGTGCGCGCGGCGGCGGCCGAGGACCCGAAGGACCCGGCGGCCCAGATCGCCGCGGCGGACCTGGACCTGGTCGGCGGTCACGTGGAGGACGCCTTCGGGCGCCTGGTGGACACGGTCCGGGTGACGGCCGGCGCGGACCGGGACGCGGTACGGGTCCGGCTGCTGGAGCTGTTCGAGGTCATCGGGGCGGACGACCCCCGGGTGGCGGCGGCCCGTACGGCGCTCGCGCGGGTGCTGTTCTAGCCGCCGACGATTTATTGACAGATAGAGAAACAGCGGCTGCGCTTTGCCAAAACTTGGTAATCGCAGCTGCTGTTACTCGCAGTAAGTGGAACCCCGTGAACTGTCCGGTGTATCCGCAAATCCGCCACTCTGTCGTGGCCTTTGGTGACACCCAGCGTCGTCACCCGATGGCACCGGGTCGATCCCCGGTTATCTTGCCGTTACCCGCCAGTAACGAACCCCCTTGTGTCCCGGCCTGGAATGGACCACGATCGGCGACGCTCGGTCCTTCCCGCAGCCCCGCTCATCCGGAGCCGCGGCGGAGGGTCCCCACCGGGCCGGCCGGTGCCAGGGGCGCCGGCTGCTGGACAGGGGGGTCTTCGCCGCACCGGCGGAGCCTGTCCTCCTGGTTGCGCGAACGCGTGACCCAGTGGTTGTCGCTCGGGGGTGGACGCCGGTGTATCGGACGCGGCTCTGCCGCGGCTCGGCCGCCTGCGCTCCTTCCCGAGGACGTAGCACTTCTCCCATCCCAGGACGGGTACGGCCCGGACCGGAGATGTACGTCCGAGAAGGAGGAACGAATAATGAGTTCTCAGGTTCGTGGCGGGACCAGATGGAAGCGCTTCGCGCTCGTCATGGTGCCGAGCATCGCGGCCACCGCCGCGGTCGGTGTGGGTCTGGCGCAGGGTGCCCTCGCGGCGTCCTTCAGCGTCTCCGGCCAGGACTTCAAGGTCTCGGCCGACAAGCTCGACGGTGACGACCTGCTCCAGTACGGCAGCGTCGCCAAGGGCAAGGGCCTCGACGGCAAGGACGCGGCGCACCCGGTCACCATCTCCGGGTTCCGCCACGCCGAGATCACCAACATGTGCCAGTCGCTGGTGACCCCGATTCCCGGCCTCGGCAACATCACGATGCAGCTGCGCACGGGCAACAAGGGCAAGCCGGCGG
The DNA here is from genome assembly GCF_001279655.1 of Streptomyces sp. WM6372. Classification (NCBI taxonomy): domain Bacteria; kingdom Bacillati; phylum Actinomycetota; class Actinomycetes; order Kitasatosporales; family Streptomycetaceae; genus Streptomyces; species Streptomyces sp. WM6372. The sequence continues at coordinate 141,816 of NZ_LGDB01000115.1, forward strand.
TCGCGGACAACATCTACCTGGATGTTGCCGAGCTCGACACCGACGCCACGTTCACCGACCTGGACATCGGTGTCGCGGTCGGCTCCGCGGCCGACGACAAGCACCCCACCGCGCCGCAGGCCGGCACGGTGGCGAACGGCGCCCTGTTCTCGCAGCGCGCCAAGAAGGCCGTGCTGACGAACGTGCGTCAGAAGGCCTGGGCGACGACGGCGGGCACCTTCACGCTGCCCGACCTCAAGCTGCGCCTGCTCGGCGGCGACCAGCCGTGCTACCAGGACGAGAAGTAGTCCGTCCCGGGGCGTGACCGGTAGAGGCGGGTGGCGGCCGTGGCCGCCGCCCGTCCCACCGGGCTCCCCCAGTTTTCCGTACCACCGTTTCCAGGGAGCTGTTGTCCATGAACCCCCAGGCCCCGGTTCGCGCCGCAGACGACGCTTGGCTCACCGCGGTGTACTACCGCTTCCGCGCCTGGAGTGGTGGCCGGCCCTTCTGGGCGGGCCTCTTCACTCTCATCGGCGGCATTCCCATCGCGTACTTCCCGTACGCGGACCTCCGGCTGGGCAACGTCACCATCGCCATGGCGACGACCGCGGGCGCGGGATCGCTGATCATCGGCGTCCTGCTGATCACCCTCGGCATTGCCCTCTGGTTCCAGCAGAGCATCCGGGTCTTCGCCGGAGTGGCGTCGATCCTGCTGGCCCTGGTCTCCCTGCCGGTGTCCAACCTGGGCGGCTTCTTCCTCGGCTTCCTGTTCGCGCTGGTCGGCGGAGCCCTCGCGCTGTCATGGGCGCCGGGCAAGCCGCAGGACGCGCAGGACGACGCGGCGGCGGCCAAGGCGGAGACGTACGGGGGCGGTCCCCTGGGAGTGCCCGGCCCCCGCGACACGGAAACGGCTTACGCGACCGAGACGACTGCCCACGCCGATGGCGGGAGGAACAGTGCGGGGTGACGAGACGCAGCGGGACGTGACCCCGAGCGCAGAGTCCCGTGAACGAAGGGGTCCGCGGCACGCCGCCCCCCGGAAGTCGCTGCTGAACAAGATCCAGATACCCGTCGGCAAGACGATGGCGCTGGCGGCCATGCCGACCGCGGTCTTCGTCGGGATGGGCATGGCGCCGAAGCTGGCGCTCGCCGACGAGGAGATCCCCTTCGCGCCCGGACCGTGTGTGACGCGGTCCGACGAACCCGCGGAGTCGGCCTCTCCGAGCCCGTCGACGTCGGCGTCGCCCTCGCCGAGTTCGTCGCCCTCCGCGAGCCCCTCGCCGGGCGCGTCGAAGGCCGCGAAGTCCCCGAAGGCGCCGCAGCCGTCCGCCAGCAAGTCGGCGGAGACCACCACCCAGTCGCAGCAGACGGCCCCCTCGGTCCCGGCCGCCGCGCCGTCCGCGTCCAAGACGCCGAACCCGCTGGACCCCCTGGGCATCGGCGACAAGGTCAAGGGCATCGTCGACGGCATCACCACCCCCGTCCTGGGCGCGCACCCGTCGGCCACCCCGACCCCGACGCCCACGCCGACCAAGCCCGCCACGACGACGCCTCCGGCGACGAAGCCCGCCCCGGCGCCGGACCCGGCCGCGGACGCGATCCGCGACGCCGCGAAGAAGGCCGGTGTCGACGTCAAGGAGCTGTCCGAGGACGTCAAGGACACCGAGAAGACGCCGAAGGACGAGACGGGCAAGGCGGCCGACGAGGACAAGTCCAAGACCGAGGAGACGAAGGACGCGGACGGGAAGCAGCCCTTCCCCTGCCCGACCTACGACGCCAAGGCGCTGGCCGACGCCGAACTGGAGCCGGGGATCCCGCTCCTGCCGGACGAGCCCTGGTACCTCGACAGCTCGCTGCTGACGCTCTACGGCCTGGATTACCACGGCATAGTCGAGGTGAAGACGGCGGGCGGCAAGACGAAGAAGGTCCTGAAGTTCACGGCGGACTCGCTGGACATCAAGGACCTCTACCAGACGGTCGGCAAGACCGGGAACGTCGCCCACCTGAAGTCCCGCCCGGGCTCCACCTCCAAGATCCGCGGCGGCACGGTGACGATGTACACCGAGAGCCTCAAGGGGAACCTCTTCGGCCTGATCCCGATCGAGTTCACCCCGAACAGCCCGCCGCCCCTGAACGTCCCGTTCGCGTTCTTCTCGAACGTCAAGGTCGTCCAGGCCGGCCAGTTCGGCGGCACCCTCACGGTCCCGGGCCTCCACAACTACGTCGGCCCGCCGGAGTAGTCCGTACGGCACCCCGCACCGCGCGCAACGCACCGAGGGCGGCACCCCGGTCCTGACAAGGATCCGGGGTGCCGCCCTCGGTCTCTGTGCGGCAGAGGTGCGGCGGGCGTCAGGCCTGGGGCTGGCCGCCCAGGTGGTGGACGCGGACCATGTTGGTCGTGCCCGGGACGCCGGGGGGCGAGCCGGCCGTGATGACCATCGTGTCGCCGGCGTTGTGGCGGCCCAGCTTCAGCAGTTCGCCGTCCACCAGGTCGACCATCGCGTCCGTGGTGTCCACGTGCGGGACGATGTACGACTCGACGCCCCAGCTCAGCGTGAGCTGGTTGCGGGTGTTGACGTCGGTGGTGAAGGCGAGGATGGGCTGCGTCACGCGGTAGCGCGACAGGCGGCGGGCCGTGTCCCCGGACTGGGTGAAGGCGATGAGCGCCTTGCCGTCGAGGAAGTCCGCGATCTCGCAGGCCGCGCGGGCGACGGAGCCGCCCTGGGTGCGGGGCTTCTTGCCCGGGACCAGCGGCTGGAGACCCTTGGAGAGGAGCTCCTCCTCGGCCGCCATGACGATCTTCGACATCGTCTTGACGGTCTCGATCGGGTAGGCGCCGACCGAGGACTCGGCCGACAGCATGACCGCGTCCGCGCCGTCGAGGATCGCGTTGGCGACGTCGGACGCCTCCGCGCGGGTCGGGCGGGAGTTGGTGATCATCGACTCCATCATCTGGGTCGCGACGATCACCGGCTTGGCGTTGCGGCGGCACATCTCGATGAGCCGCTTCTGGACCATCGGGACCTTTTCGAGCGGGTACTCGACGGCCAGGTCGCCACGGGCCACCATGACCGCGTCGAAGGCGTCCACCACGGCGGCCATGTTCTCGACGGCCTGCGGCTTCTCGACCTTGGCGATGACGGGGACCCGGCGGCCCTCCTCGTCCATGACCTTGTGGACGTCCTTGACGTCGTCGGCGTCGCGGACGAAGGACAGGGCGACCATGTCGCAGCCCATCCGCAGGGCGAAGCGGAGGTCGTCGACGTCCTTCTCCGACAGCGCGGGGACGTTCACGGCGGCACCGGGCAGGTTGATGCCCTTGTGGTCCGAGATGACACCGCCCTCGATGACGATGGTCTTGACCCGCGGGCCCTCGACCTCGGTCACCCGCAGCTCGACGTTGCCGTCGTTGATCAGGATCTGGTCGCCCTTGGCGACGTCGCCCGGCAGGCCCTTGTAGGTGGTCCCGCAGATGGACTTGTCGCCCGGGACGTCCTCGGTGGTGATGGTGAACTCGTCACCGCGCACCAGCTCGACGGGGCCCTCGGCGAAGGTCTCCAGACGGATCTTGGGGCCCTGGAGGTCGGCGAGGACGCCGACCGCGCGCCCGGTGTCCTCGGAGACCTTCCGGACGCGGTCGTACCGCTCCTGGTGTTCTGCCTGGGACCCGTGGCTGAAGTTGAATCGGGCCACGTTCATACCTGCCTCGATGAGCGCTTTCAGCTGCTCATACGAGTCGACGGCGGGGCCCAGCGTGCAGACGATTTTGGAACGGCGCATGACTGGATCCTATCGGTTTGTTTCGTAGCGGAATATTCCGTCTGGTGGAAAGTCCAAGTGACTACTGAGTAACCAGCGCGTACGCCTGGGTGGCGATCTCCAGTTCCTCATCCGTCGGGACCACGGCCACCGCCACCCGCGCGGAGGCCGGCGACACCAGCCGCGGCTCGGAAGAGCGCACGGCATTGGCCTCCGGGTCCAGCGCGAGCCCCAGCTCCGCGAGGCCTTCGACGGCAGCTTCCCGGACCTGGTGCGCGTTCTCGCCGACCCCCGCCGTGAACGCCACCGCGTCCACCCGGCCGAGCACCGCCGAGTAGGCGCCGATGTACTTCTTCAGGCGGTGGACGTACGCCGCGAAGGCGAGCCGCGCCGACTCGTCGCCCTCGCCCGCCCGCCGCAGCACCTCGCGCATGTCGTTGTCGCCGCACAGGCCCAGCAGACCGCTCTTCTTGTTCAGGAGCGAATCGATCTCATCCACCGAGAAGCCGCCCACCCGCGCCAGGTGGAAGACGACCGCCGGATCCAGGTCGCCCGAACGGGTTCCCATGACCAGGCCCTCCAGCGGGGTCAGGCCCATCGACGTCTCCACGCACACCCCGCCCCGGACCGCCGAGGCCGAGGCCCCGTTGCCCAGGTGCAGCACGATCACGTTCACGTCCTCCACCGGCCGGCCGAGCAGGGCGGCCGTCGCCCGCGAGACGTACGCGTGGGAGGTGCCGTGGAACCCATACCGCCGGATGGCGTACTTCTCCGCCGTCGCGGCGTCGATCGCGTACCGGGCCACGTGCTCCGGCATCGTCGAGTGGAAGGCCGTGTCGAAGACCGCCACCTGCGGGATGTCCGCGCGCAGCGAGCGCGCCACCTCGATGCCGGTCACGTTCGCCGGGTTGTGCAGCGGGGCGAGCGGGATCAGGCTCCGGATCTCCGCCAGCACCTCGTCGTCGATCACCGTCGGCTGGGTGAACCGGGTCCCGCCGTGCACCACCCGGTGCCCGACCGCCGCCAGTTCGGGGGAGTCCAGGCCCAGCCCGTCGGCGGCGAGCTCCGCCGCGACGGCCCGGAGCGCGGCCTCGTGGTCCGCGATCGCGCCGAGCCGCTCGCGCTTGCCGCCGCCCGCGCCGAGGCCGGTGAGCGGCTCGTGCACGAGGCGCGAGGTCTCCTCCCCGATCCGTTCCACCAGGCCGACGGCGAGGCGGGCGGAGTCCGCCATGTCGAGCAGCTGGTACTTCACCGACGAGGAGCCGGAGTTGAGGACGAGTACGCGCGATGCGGTGGTCACGATGGGCGTCTTTCCTTGTCTCGGGAGGGAGGGGGACCGGGGAGGGGCGGGCGGGTCAGGCGGTGGGTGCCGGCGCGGGCCGCGCGCCCTGCGCCTGGATCGCGGTGATCGCCACGGTGGTGACGATGTCCTGCACCAGCGCGCCGCGCGAGAGGTCGTTGACCGGCTTGCGCAGACCCTGGAGCACCGGTCCGACCGCGACGGCGCCCGCCGAGCGCTGCACGGCCTTGTACGTGTTGTTGCCCGTGTTGAGGTCGGGGAAGATCAGCACGCTCGCGCGGCCGGCCACCTCCGACCCGGGCAGCTTGGTCGCGGCGACCGAGGGCTCGACGGCGGCGTCGTACTGGATCGGTCCCTCGATCAGCAGATCGGGGCGCTGGTCGCGGACGATCTCGGTGGCCTTGCGGACCTTGTCCACGTCCGCGCCGCTGCCCGAGGTGCCGGTCGAGTACGAGAGCATCGCGATCCGCGGCTCGACCCCGAAGGCGGCCGCGGTCGCCGCCGACTGCACCGCGATGTCGGCGAGCTGCTCGGCGCCGGGGTCCGGGTTGACCGCGCAGTCCCCGTAGACGAGGACCCGGTCGGCCAGGCACATGAAGAAGACCGACGACACGATGGAAGCCTCGGGCTTCGTCTTGATGATCTCGAAGGCGGGCCGGATGGTCGCGGCGGTGGAGTGCACCGAGCCCGAGACCATGCCGTCCGCGAGGCCCTCCTGGACCATCAGGGTGCCGAAGTAGTTCACATCGGCGACCACGTCGAGGGCCAGCTCGACGGTCATGCCCTTGTGGGCGCGGACCTGCGCGTAGTACTGGGCGAAACGTTCCCGCAGCGGGGAGGTCGCCGGATCGATGAGCTGCGCGGCGGAGATGTCGATGCCCAGGTCGGCGGCCTTCTTCAGGATCGCCTGCTCCTCGCCCAGCAGGGTCAGGTCGCAGACCCCGCGGCGCAGCACCACGTCCGCGGCGCGCAGCACGCGCTCCTCGGTGCCCTCGGGGAGCACCACGCGGCGGCGCTCGGCACGGGCCCGCTCCAGCAGCTCGTGCTCGAACATCATCGGCGTGACGCGCTCGGAGCGGGCCACCGACAGCAGCCCGCGCAGCTCGGCGGTGTCCACGTGCCGCTCGAACAGGCCGAGCGCGGTCTCCAGCTTGCGCGGGGTCGCGGAGTTCAACCGGCTCTGCAGCGAGAACAGTTCGGCGGCCGTCGGGAAGCTGTTGCCGGCCACCGAGACCACCGGGGTGCCCGGCGCCAGCTTCGAGGCCAGGGTCAGGATGTCCGGGCCCGGACGCTCGTTCAGGGTCAGCAGCACGCCGGCGATCGGCGGGGTGCCCGAGGCGTGCGCGGCCAGCGCCCCGATGACCAGGTCGGCGCGGTCCCCGGGCGTGACGACCAGGCAGCCGGGTGTCAGGGCGTTCAGGAAGTTCGGCAGCATGGCTCCGCCGAAGACGAAGTCCACGGCGTCGCGGGCCAGCCCGGCGTCGTCGCCGAGGAGCACCTCGGCGCCGAGTGCCCGGGTGATCTGGGCGACGGTGGGGGCGGAGAGCGACTTGTCGTCCGGCAGCACGTAGCAGGGCACGGGCAGGCGGGCGGCCAGCCGCTCGGCTATGCCGTCGCGGTCCTCCGCGTTCACTCGGTTGACCATCATTGCGACGACGTGGCAGCCCAGGCTCTCGTACGCACGGAAGGCGCTCTGGGTCTCGGCGCGCACGGCCTCGGCGGGGTGCTTCGTGCCGCCGACGACGGGCACCACGACGGCCCCCAGTTCGTTGGCGAGGCGGGCGTTGAACGCCAGCTCGTCGGGGAGGTTCGTGTCGGCGTAGTCGGTGCCGAGGACGAGCATGACCTCGTAGTCGCGGGCCACCCGATGGTAGCCGTCCACCAGGCGGGACACGAGCTCGTCGATGCCCTTCTCGGCCAGGATGGCGGAGGCCTCGCGGTACTCCATGCCGTAGGCCGTCGCGGCGTCCTGGTCGATCCGGTAGCGGGCCTTCAGGAGGTCGAAGAGCCGGTCAGGTCCGTCGTGGAGCAACGGCCGGAAGACGCCGACCCGCGCCGTCTGGCGGGTCAGCAGCTCCATGATCCCCAGCTCGACGACCTGGCGGCCGTCCCCCCGCTCGATACCGGTCACGTACACGCTGCGCGTCACGCGTGGTCTCCGTCCCATCGTGTGGATGTCGTGGATGTAGTGGAAGTGGTGGTTTTTTCCCCGTTAGGGTGGGCCTGACCTCTTGACAATACCTCGGCGGACAGATAGGGCGCCCGCCGGGAAAGGCCTCTCCGCAGGGGCCGAAAGGCCTGGTGGGCGGAGCAGCGCAGAACGCGCCGCACCCCCCGCCCGTGGAACAATCGGACACGCTTCACCATGACGAACACGACGCCCTTCAGATGTACGGCTGTCCGCCCGCACGCGTACGGCCCGGTACGACCAGGAGCAGGAGACACAGCACGATGCGCATCGGAGTTCTCACCGCAGGCGGCGACTGCCCGGGGCTGAACGCTGTCATCCGTTCGGTCGTACACCGCGCCGTGGTCGGCCACGGCGACGAAGTCATCGGCTTCGAGGACGGTTTCAAGGGCCTCCTGGACGGCCACCACCGCCCCCTCGACATCAACGCCGTCAGCGGCATCCTGGCCCGCGGCGGCACGATTCTCGGTTCGGCCCGCATGGAGCGCGCGCGGCTGCACGAAGCCGCCGAGAACGCGCATGAATTGGCGGAGCGCTACGGCATCGACGCCCTCATCCCGATCGGCGGCGAGGGCACCCTGACCGCCGCCCGGATGCTGTCGGACGCCGGGATGCCGGTCGTCGGCGTGCCGAAGACCATCGACAACGACATCTCCTCCACCGACCGCACCTTCGGCTTCGACACCGCCGTCATGGTCGCCACGGAGGCCATCGACCGCCTCAAGACCACCGCCGAATCGCACCAGCGCGTGATGGTCGTCGAGGTCATGGGCCGGCACGCGGGCTGGATCGCCCTGGAGTCCGGCATGGCCGGCGGCGCGCACGGGATCTGCCTGCCGGAGCGCCCCTTCGAGGTGGACGCCCTGGTGAAGATGGTGGAGGAACGATTCTCCCGCGGGAAGAAGTTCGCCGTCATCTGCGTCGCCGAGGGCGCCCACCCGGCCGAGGGCTCCATGCCGTACGAGAAGGGCGCCATCGACCAGTACGGTCACGAGCGCTTCGCCGGCATCGGCAACCGCCTGGCCGTCGAGCTGGAGCACCGCCTCGGCAAGGAGGCCCGCCCGGTCATCCTCGGCCACGTCCAGCGCGGCGGCGTCCCCACCGCCTACGACCGCGTCCTCGCCACCCGCTTCGGCTGGCACGCGGTGGAGGCCGTCCACCGCGGCGACTACGGCAACATGACCGCCCTGCGCGGCACCGACATCGTGATGGCCCCGCTGGCCCACGCGGTCACCGAACTGAAGACGGTCCCGGACGACCGCATGTACGAGGCCGAATCGGTCTTCTGACCCACCCGTCCCCGGGCCCTCCGCCCACCCCACCCCGGGGCCCTCCGCCCCACCCGTCCCCGGGCTCTCCGCCCCACCCGGGCGGGACCTTCGGCCCGAATCTCCCGCCGAAAGCCCCCACCGCCCGCCGCGCCGGTCCGGCCGATCCCCGTGCCACGGCGCCATCCGGCCCCGGAGACCGTTCTCCGGGGCCTTCTCGTGAGCTCACGCCCGACCGTTATGATCCCGAATCGGGGGTTGGGTTGGGTGGCCGAGTCGTGCGGACGGATCGGGACGTGATCTTCGTGCCCCGTCATCCGTTCCGACTTTCCGATGGAAGGTGTCCGTCCCCGTGGCGACCCGCTCTGCCGTTTTGACAGACAAGCCTGCCGAAGACCGGCCGGTGCGACAGACCGACGGATCGGCCGGGGGCGCGAGGCGGTGGCCCGTACTCGGCGCTGCCGTGGCCCTCTCCTGGGCCCTGCCGCTCCTGCTCCACGCGCTCCGCCTGGACCTGGTGCTGATCCCCGTCCTGGTACTGGCGACGGCCTCCCTGATCCGGGTCGGCGGAGGACTCCTCGACCGCCTGGTGATCGCGGCCTTCCTGCTCTCCGGTGCGGTGATGGGCTTCGGCCTGCTCTTCTCCGTCTGGCCGTGGGGACTGGCCCCCGTCCCCGGAGCGGGCCTCCTGCTGACCGTCCTGTCCGTCTCGGGCTGGCTCGCCCGCCGAAGACCCCGCATCCCGCTGCGCCTGCGCGGCTCGGACGCGATCGTGCTCGGCACCGTGGCCGTGGTCTGGCGCTACTTCCACCACCCGCTGGCCGGCAAGTCGGCCGCCGACCGGCTGGCCTCGTTCGTCACCTCCGAGGACCGGCTCGGGCACTTCTCGTACTTCGACGGCATCCACCAGGTGGGCGGCTACGCCTTCCTCCACCAGGACGCCGCCAAGGCGTACATGATGACCCCGGCCGAGGCGGTCTACCCGCAGGGTTCCCACTTCCTGCTCGCCTGGACCGACGTCCTGGTGAAGTCCTCGACCGACGGCGGCTCCGCCCTCGACATGACGCACCGCTACCTCCTGTACGTCATCGCGGCCTACGCGCTGTTCTGTGGCGCACTCGTCTGGGCCGCCCGCTGGATCGGCGGCCCGCGCCTGCGCGGCTGGCGCGCGGCGGCGGTCTGCGCGACCGTCGCGGCGGTGATGATGTCCGGTTCGATGGCGCAACTCGTCGACCGCGGCTTCGACTCCGAGACCATCGGACTGCTGTTCCTGGCGATCGCCCTGGCGCTGCTCGTGCGGCCGGCGATGGGCCGCGCCGAGTTCGTGCTCGTCGCCGTGGCCGCCCTGGTCTCCGTGACCTTCGTCTACAACCTCTACGGCGTCCTCGTCGGCATCACCCTGGCCGCCGTCCTGATCGTCCACCGGCGGCGCTTCGCCCGGCACCGCCTCCTGGTCCTCGGCGCACTGGCGGCCGGCACCCTGATCGCGGGACTGCCCAGCGTCTTCTCGGTCCTGACCAAGCTCGACGTCGCCAAGACCTCGAACCTCGCCGGGCCGATGGTCATCCCCGACCGCCCGGTGTTCATCGGCTGCGGGCTGCTCGCCCTGGTGGTCGCCACCCTGCCGGTCAACCGCAGGACGGGCACCGGGCAGATGGTCTTGGCCCTCGTCCTGAGCGCGACCGCGGTGATCGGTGTCTTCGGGGCCTGGCAGAAGCACACCATCGGCTACTACTCGTACTACTTCGAGAAGCTGACCGCCGCCGGCCTCGTGGTCGCGCTGATCTCGCTGGGCCTGGCCGGCCTGGTCCTCCAGCCCGCCGTGCGCACCACGACGGCCGGCTCCCCGCTGCGCCGCCGGGCCGGGCTGCTGCTGCGCTCCGGTCTCGCGACCGCCGCCGCGCTCGCGCTGTTCGGCAACGTCCAGTGGGGAGTGCCGTCCGGGTGGGGCCACCCCTCCGCCTGGTACGACAGCTCGATGATGAAGTGGGCCAAGGGCGAGGCCAAGAGCAACGACATCGGCCCGCCGGCGACCGCCCTCACCCAGCGCGACCTGAAGGGCGTCACCTCGCCCGTGATCGCCCTCTACGGCAACGACGCGTACCTGAACCTGAGGTCGACGTTCCTCGCCCAGATCCTCACGCACCAGGCCGGCCGGATGGTCGGGCTCTACGACGTCTTCTACGTCAAGATCGGCGGGCCCGTCGCGGTCGACGAGAAGGAGTACCAGGCGTCGCTGGGCCGCCTGAAGGGCGCCATCGCCACCTGCCCCGAGCCGCCGACCGTCCTGGTGGGCGACCGGAAGACGGCCGACCGGATCAAGCGGGACCTCGCCGACGCGGGCAGCGCCGCGACCGTGGTGTACGCGCCGCTGAAGTGACGGCGCCCACGGGGCCCCGACGGCGCCCACAGGCCCCGACAGCGCCCCGACGGCGCCCACGGCCCCCGACGGCGGCTCGGGCCCGCCGGCTAGCGGGGGCCGGAGGCGTAGGACCAGAAGTGGGCCACGATGTCGGCCAGGAACTGGCGCCCCGCGTCTCCCGCGCCGGCATCGCCCGAGGCGCCGCCCCAGCTCAGGGTGGCCACCATCTTCGACTGGTAGTCCCCGTGCAGCCGCTCCAGGACCGGCTCCAGGTGCTGCTTCGGCACCGGCAGCAGCTTGGCCAGCGGCTTCACGTACGCCTGCCAGCGGGTGGTCACCGCGTTGCGCAGGAGCTCGGCGAGCTCGTCCTGCTTGCCCGTCGCCGCCACGAACTGGGCCAGCGACAGCCCGAGCACCTGCGCCAGGGCCACGGACTGCCGTTCGTTGCCCTTCCAGCGCCCGGTGTCCTCCATCTTCTGGTACGAGGCCGTCTCCATCCCGATCCGCCGGGCCAGCTCGTCCGCCGCCATGCCGCGGGCCATCCGGTGTTCCCGCAGGGTCACGGGCTCGGCGAGCAGTTCGCCGGGTGCGCACCACAGGACGCCGGCCAGCGCCGTGAGCTCGGCGGAACTCGGCGATATCTCACCGCGCTCCCACGCCATCACGGTCTCGGGCTCGACGATCAGTCCGTACTGGGCGCGCAGGCCATAGGCGACATGACCGGGAGCCATGCCCAGGGCTGCGCGGAGGCGACGCGCGGCGGGGGCATTGAAGGGAGGGCTGGAGTGCACAGGGCACACCGTAGGAGTGCCCAAGGGGTGGCGACTACAGACCGTTCAAACAAGCCCAGAACTCGTAGGAACGTCCTAGGGAGTTCAACGTCGGGGGCGAGCTTCCCGGCGACTGTCCGGTAATCGGACCGGTGCTAGATCCACTTCCCAGCGTACGGTTCCGGCCGACGGTGCGAAACCCCTGCGCAGGATGTTCACGGATCTTCCGCACCCCCTCCTGAACCGGCCCCGCACCCCCTGCGTGATCCATGTCGGGGCCCTCGCATACGGGGGTGGCGAGGGCCCCGCCCCTCACCCCGGATCCGCTCCTTGCCTTGACGTCGGCGTCAAGCCTTACGGTCGGGGCATGCGAATCGGCGAACTGGCGGAGCGGGCCGGGACCAGCACGCGGACCCTGCGGTACTACGAATCGCGCGGACTGCTGCCCGCGCGCCGCGCCGGCAACGGCTACCGCACGTACGACGAGGACGACCTGCGCCTGCTGCGCCAGATCCGCATGCTCCAGGACTTCGGCTTCGAGCTGGAGGAGACCCGCCCGTTCGTCGACTGCCTGCGCGCCGGTCATCCCGCCGGGGACTCCTGTCCCGCGTCCCTGGCCGTGTACCGGCGCAAGCTCGCCGAGCTCGACGGGCTGATCGGCCAGCTGGCCGACGTACGGGAGCAGGTCGCGCGGCAGCTCGCCGCCGCCGAGGACGCCGCCGGGGAGGCGGCGTCGCCGCGCTGTGAAATGACCGGACCGTAAGAGAGGGTGAACGAGATGATCCATGCCCAGGGTGTCGCCGAGGTGACCGACCAGGACTTCGAGGCGGAGGTGCTCGCCGAGCGGGGGCGTCCGGTCCTCGTGGAGTTCACCGCCGACTGGTGCGGGCCGTGCCGGCAGCTCGCGCCCGTGCTGTCCGCCGTCGCCGCCGAGGAGGCCGACCGCCTCAAGGTCGTGCAGATCGACGCGGACAGCAACCCCGCCACCGTCGTCCGGTACGGGGTGCTGTCCATGCCGACCCTGCTCGTCTTCCGCGACGGCGAGCCCGTCAAGCAGATGGTCGGCGCCCGTGCCAAGCGCAAGCTCCTTCAGGAGCTTGAGGAGGTCACCGGCGCCACCACCGCCACGGCCGCCACCGCCGTCACGGCCGCCACCGCCGTCACGGCCTGAGCCAGACCGTCGACAGTGGCGGGAGCGTCATGCGCAGGCTCGCCGGGCGGCCCTGCGCGGGCACGGGCTCGGGGCGCAGCGGCTGCGGATGGCGCACGCCGCTGCCGCCGTACTCCTCCAGGTCCGTGTTCAGGACCTCCCGCCACCACGGCACCTCCTCCGGCACGCCGATCCGGTAGCCGTGCCGCACCACCGGCGAGAAGTTCGAGACGCACAGCAGCTGCGAGCCGTCCTGGGCGTACCGCAGGAACGCGAAGACGTTGTCCTCCGCCGCGTCCGCCTCCACCCAGGCGAAGCCCTCCGGCACGGTGTCCCGCTCCCACAGCGCCGGCGCCGCCGAGTACGTGCGGTTCAGGTCGCGCACCAGATCGCGCACGCCGCGGTGGTCACCGGCCGCCGAGTACGAGGAGTCCAGCAGCCACCAGTCCGGCCCGTGCGACTCGGACCACTCCGCCCCCTGCGCGAACTCCTGCCCCATGAAGAGCAGTTGCTTGCCCGGGTGGGCCCACATGAAGCCCAGGTACGCACGGTGTATGGCCCGCTGCTGCCACCAGTCCCCGGGCATCTTCGACACGAGCGAGCCCTTGCCGTGCACCACCTCGTCGTGCGAGATCGGCAGCACGTAGTTCTCGCTGAAGGCGTAGATCATTCCGAAGGTCATGTCGTGGTGGTGGTATTTGCGGTGCACCGGATCCTTCGACGCGTACCGCAGCGTGTCGTGCATCCAGCCCATGTTCCACTTCAGCCCGAAGCCGAGCCCGCCCGCGTCCGTCGGCCGGGTCACGCCCTCCCAGGCGGTGGACTCCTCCGCGATGGTCACCACGCCCGGACAGCGCCGGTACACCGTCGCGTTCATCTCCTGGAGCAGCGCCACCGCGTCCCAGTTCTCCCGCCCGCCGTGCTCGTTCGGCGTCCACTCGCCCTCGCCGCGCGAGTAGTCCAGGTAGAGCATCGAGGCGACGGCGTCCACCCGCAGCCCGTCGACGTGGAACTCCTGGCACCAGTACACGGCGTTCGCGACGAGGAAGTTGCGGACCTCCTTGCGGCCGTAGTCGAACTCCAGCGTCCCCCAGTCCGGGTGCGCGGCCCGCCGCGGGTCGTGGTGCTCGTACAGCGGCCGCCCGTCGAACTCCGCGAGCGCCCACTCGTCGCGCGGGAAGTGCGCCGGGACCCAGTCGACGATCACCCCGATCCCGGCCCGGTGCAGTGAGTCCACCAGGAACCGGAAGTCGTCCGGACCCCCCATCCGCGAGGTCGGCGCGTAGTACCCGGTGACCTGGTAGCCCCACGAGCCCCCGAAGGGGTGCTCGGCGACGGGCATCAGCTCCACGTGCGTGAAGCCCAGCTCCTTGACGTACGGCGGGAGCTGCTCGGCCAGCTGCCGGTACGAGAGCCCCGGCCGCCAGGAGGCCAGGTGCACCTCGTACACCGAGAACGGGGCCTGGTGCGGCGGACGGCTCCCGCGCCGCGCCATCCACTCCGCGTCCTGCCACTCGTAGTGGGACGCGGTGACCACCGAGGCGGTGGCCGGCGGTACCTCCGCCGCGCGGGCCATCGGGTCGGCGCGCAGGGTGTGGCTGCCGTCGGGCCGCGTGATGTCGTACTTGTAGAGCGCGCCCTCGCCCACCCCCGGCAGGAACAGCTCCCACACGCCGCTCGCGCCCAGCGAGCGCATCGGGTACGCGACCGAGTCCCAGTACGAGAAGTCCCCGGTGATCCGCACCCCCTGGGCGTTCGGCGCCCAGACCGTGAACCGGGTGCCGGTCACGCCCTGGTGCTCCATCGGCCGGGCGCCGAGCGCCGTCCACAGCTCCTCGTGCCGGCCCTCCCCGATCAGGTGCAGGTCCAGCTCGCCGAGCGCGGGCAGGAACCGGTAGGGGTCGTGCACCTCGATCTCGTCGCCGTCGTACGCGACCAGCAGCCGGTAGTCCGGCACGCCGGTCAGCGGCAGCAGCCCCGAGAACAGCCCGTCGCCGTCGTCGTGGAGCTCGGTCCGCAGCCCCTTGGCGATGATCGTGACCGCCTTGGCGTACGGGCGCAGCACGCGGAAGACCACCCCGTCCCGCCGGGTCCGGGCGCCCAGTACCCCGTGCGGGTCGTGGTGGCGGCCCTCCAGCAGCCGGGCCCGTTCCCCGGCGTCGAGCGCGGGCGCCGGCCGTACCCCGTGTGAGGGAGCCCGCCGGGCGCGCGGTGCCTGGGCTCTGCGCGGCGCCGCCGCGGCCGGAGCCGGGGACGGGGGCGGCGGGGTGGTGGCAGGTGACTGACGGGCGGGGCTCACGTGAGCGGCCTCCTAGGCGGCTGCGGGCGGGGGTGGGGGGAGAGGGAGGGGAAGCCTTCGCCGGGGGCGGGACCGCCGCCCGGCTGCGCCCGGCCGAATCCCCGGTCCGCGCCGGCGGCCAGCCGCCGGATCGCGGCCATCGGCACGTGCAGCCAGTCGGGGCGGTGCCGGGACTCGTAGCGCGCCTCGTACACCGCCTTGTCGGTCTCGTACGCGCGCAGCAGGACGAGGTCCTCGCGCGGGTCGCGGCCGGTGGTGCGGGCGTAGCCCTCGCAGAAGGCGGCCCGGCAGGCGTCCGCCCACGCGGGGGCGAACGGGCGGTGGGAGCGGGCCGCGTAGTCGAACGAGCGCAGTATCCCGGCGATGTCGCGGACGGCGGGTTCGGGGCGGCGGCGGTCGGCCAGCGGCCGGGCCGGCTCGCCCTCGAAGTCGATCAGCGCCCAGCTGCCGTCGGCGGTGCGCAGGGTCTGGCCCAGGTGCAGGTCCCCGTGGATCCGCTGGGCGGGCACCCCGGCCCCGCGGGACACGGCCAGCGCGTCGAACGCCCCGCGCAGCCCCGTCTCGTACGGCCGCAGCGCGGGCACCTCGCGGGCGGTGGCCGCCAGCCGGGCCGTCATCCCCGAGGCGAGCCGGGCGGTCTGCTCCGGGCCCAGCGCGAGGGTGGGCAGCGCGGCGGCGAGCGCGCTGTGCACCTCGGCGGTGGCCCGGCCCAGCGCGTGCGCCTCGGTGGTGAAGTCGGCCCCGGCGCGCAGCCGGCCCAGCGCGAGCTGCCAGCCGTCGTGGGAGCCGCGCAGGTAGGGCTGGAGCACGCCCAGGGTCAACGGTTCTCCACCGGGCAGCGCGGCTTCGTACCAGGCGACCGGCGCGGGAACGCGCGCGCACCCGGCGGCCGCCAGCGCTCTCGGCAGCTCCAGGTCGGGATTGACCCCGGGGCCGACCCGGCGGAACACCTTCAGGATGTACGAATCCCCGTAGATCAGCGAGGAGTTGGTCTGCTCCCCGGACAGCGGCCGGGGGGTGAGGGCCGCCGGGATCAGCGCCATCGGGTCGCGGTCGAAGCGCAGCGGGCCGACGGTGCCGGGAGCACGCAACCGTTCCAGCAGCAGCGCCGCCAGCCGCGGGTCGCCCAGCCCCTCGTACACGCACTGGCCGGCGTACGGGCCCTGCTCGGCCCGTCCGATCAGCGCGGGCGCCAGGGCGGGTGGCAGTGCGGGGCGGACGCCGAGCAGCAGCTGGTAGCAGTCGCCGTCGACGTCGAGGAGCAGGTGGACGAGCCGGGGGGAGGAGCCCGGCGGCAGCAGGTCCGCCGCCGAGATCATCCGGAGCCGGCCGATGCGCCGCCCCTTGCCGGCGAACCAGCGTTGGAGCGGCAGCCAGTCCCGGAGCATCGGCTCCAGCGGACTGAGTCCGGTCGTGCTCGTCGTCCCGGCGGATGCAGCCTCCGACATGGCGTCGCGTCCTTTCCCCGGGCCGTCACAGAATGCGGAGAGTGTCCCGGATCGCGTCAGTTGCTTCTCCGGTGGTGTACGAGTGTCGGGTCAGGATGATCCGTACAGGGGCGGGCGATTGACCCATTCGCGCGCCCACCCCGTACTCGGCGGCTACTCGCTGCGCAGGCGGAACCAGTAGAAGCCGTGCCCCGCGAGCGTGAGCAGGTACGGCCATTCGCCGATCGGCGGGAAGCGCACGTCACCCGTGAGCTCCACCGGGACCCGCCCGTTGAACGACCGAAGGTCCAGCTCGGTGGGCTGTGCGAAGCGGGAGAAGTTGTGCACGCACAGCACCAGGTCGTCCCCGTACTCGCGCAGGAACGCGAGTACCGCCGGGTTGGACGAGGGCAGTTCGGTGTACGAGCCGAGGCCGAAGGCCGGGTTCGCCTTGCGGACCTCGATGAGCCTGCGGGTCCAGTGCAGCAGTGAGGAGGGCGATGCCATCGCGGCCTCGACATTGGTGACCTGGTACCCGTAGACCGGGTCCATGATGACCGGCAGGTTCAGCCTGCCCGGATCGCAGGAGGAGAAACCGGCGTTGCGGTCCGGGGTCCACTGCATCGGGGTGCGGACGCCGTCGCGGTCGCCGAGCCAGATGTTGTCGCCCATGCCGATCTCGTCGCCGTAGTACAGCACCGGCGAGCCGGGCAGCGACAGCAGCAGGGCGGTGAACAGCTCCATCTGGTTGCGGTCGTTGTCGAGGAGCGGGGCGAGCCGGCGCCGGATGCCGATGTTGGCCCGCATCCGCGGGTCCTTGGCGTACTCGGCGTACATGTAGTCGCGCTCTTCGTCGGTGACCATTTCGAGGGTGAGCTCGTCGTGGTTGCGCAGGAAGATGCCCCACTGGCAGCGGTCCGGGATCGCCGGGGTCTTGGCCAGGATTTCGGAGACGGGATAGCGCGACTCTCTTCGTACGGCCATGAAGATGCGCGGCATGACGGGGAAGTGGAACGCCATGTGGCATTCGTCCCCGCCGCTCGCGAAGTCGCCGAAGTAGTCGACGACGTCCTCGGGCCACTGGTTGGCCTCGGCGAGCAGCACGGTGTCGGGGTAGTGCGCGTCGATCTCGGCGCGGACCCGCTTGAGGAGCTGGTGGGTGCGCGGCAGGTTCTCGCAGTTGGTGCCCTCCTCGGCGTACAGGTAGGGCACGGCGTCGAGCCGGAAGCCGTCGATGCCGAGGTCGAGCCAGAACCGCAGCGCCGAGACGATCTCCTCCACGACGGCCGGGTTCTCGTAGTTGAGGTCCGGCTGGTGCGAGAAGAAGCGGTGCCAGTAGTACTGCTTGCGGACCGGGTCGTACGTCCAGTTCGAGGTCTCGGTGTCGATGAAGATGATGCGGGCGTCCTGGTACTGCTTGTCGTTGTCGGCCCACATGTAGTAGTCGCCGTACGGACCGTCGGGGTCCTTGCGGGACTGCTGGAACCACTCGTGCTGGTCGCTCGTGTGGTTCATGACGAAGTCGATGATCACCCGCATGCCGCGGTGGTGCGCGGCGTCCACGAACTCCACGAAGTCGGCGAGGTCGCCGAACTCGGGCAGCACGGACGTGTAGTCGGCGACGTCGTAGCCCCCGTCGCGGAGCGGCGAGGCGAAGAACGGCGGCAGCCAGAGGCAGTCGACGCCGAGCCACTGCAGGTAGTCGAGCTTGGCGGTGAGCCCCTTCAGGTCCCCTACGCCGTCGCCGTTGCTGTCGTGGAAGGACCGTACGAGCACCTCGTAGAAGACCGCCCGCTTGAACCAGTCGGGATCGCGGTCCTTCGCGGGGGTGTCCTCGAACGTGTCGTGGACGGGGTCGTTGATCATCATGTGGTGGGTGACCCTCCGGTGGGCGGGGACGGTCGCAGGGCCGCGAGTACGTGGGCGGGCGTTCGACCCGGCTCCAGGCGTACGTAGTTGGCCCTGCCCCAGTGGTAGGTCTCGCCGGTGAGCTCGTCGCGCACCGCGAGGGACCCGTGCCAGTCGAGGCCGAGTGCCGGCATGTCCAACGAGACCGTCGCCTCCTGGGTGTGGTGCGGATCGAGGTTGACGACCACCAGTACGGAATTGGCGCCCGCGTGCTTCGAATAGGCGATCACCTGTTCGTTGTCGGTCGTGTGGAAGTGGAGGTCGCGCAGCTGCTGGAGCGCCGGGTGGCGGCGGCGCAGCCGGTTCAGTGCGGTGATCAGCGGGGCGATCGTGCGGCCCTCGCGGTCCGCGGCCGCCCAGTCGCGTGGCCGGAACTCGTACTTCTCGGAGTTCAGGTACTCCTCGCTGCCCTCGCGGACCGGGGTGTTCTCGCAGAGCTCGTACCCGGCGTAGACGCCCCAGGTGGGGGAGAGGGTGGCGGCGAGGACGGCGCGCACCTCGAAGGCCGGGCGGCCGCCCTGCTGGAGGTACTCGTGGAGGATGTCGGGCGTGTTCACGAAGAAATTCGGCCGCATGACGGAGGCGGAGCGCGTGTCCGCGAGCTCGGTCAGGTACTCGGTCAGCTCGGCCTTCGTGTTGCGCCAGGTGAAGTACGTGTACGACTGCTGGAAGCCGATCGCGGCGAGCGTGCGCATCATGGCGGGCCGGGTGAAGGCCTCCGCCAGGAAGATCACGTCGGGATCGGACTTGTTGATGTCCGCGATCACCTTCTGCCAGAAGACGACCGGCTTGGTGTGCGGATTGTCCACCCGGAAGATGCGGACGCCGTGGTCCATCCAGTACCGCAGGATGCGGACCGTCTCCTCGACGAGCCCGGCCATGTCGGTGTCGAAGTGGATCGGGTAGATGTCCTGGTACTTCTTCGGGGGGTTCTCGGCGTACGCGATCGTCCCGTCGGCCCGGTGGCGGAACCACTCGGGGTGCTTCTCCACCCAGGGGTGGTCCGGGGAGCACTGGAGCGCGAAGTCGAGCGCGATCTCCATGCGCAGCTCGCGGGCGCGGGCGACGAAGGCGTCGAAGTCCTCGATCGTGCCGAGGTCGGGGTGGACGGCGTCGTGGCCGCCCTCGGTGGAGCCGATGGCCCACGGCACCCCCGGGTCCCAACTTCCAGCCGAAAGGGTGTTGTTCGGGCCCTTGCGGTACGTACTCCCAATGGGGTGGATCGGTGGCAGGTACACCACGTCGAATCCCATCGCGGCGACGGCCGGCAGCCGCTCGGCGGCCGTGCGCAGCGTTCCGCTCACGGGCTCCTCGCCGGGCTCGACGACGGCGCCCTCGGAGCGCGGGAACATCTCGTACCAGGAGCCGTAGAGGGCCCGCTTGCGCTCGACGACCAGCGGCAGGGCCTTGGAGGCGGTGACCAGCTCCCGGTACGGGCGCCGGGCGAGGGCGGCCTGGACCGGGGGCGCGAGGGCGGCGGCGTACCGCAGCGAGACCGGGCGGTCCTCGTCGCGCATCGCCTCGGCGGCGGCCAGGACGTGCTCGCGCCCGTCCTTCTTCGGGATCCGGGAGCCGGCCCGCTCGTAGAGCTCGGCGCCTTCGAGCAGCGTGAGCCCGGGGTCGATGCCCGCGGGGATCTTGATGGCGGCGTGGGCCTGCCAGGTGCCGACCGGGTCGCTCCACGCCTCGACCGTGTACGTCCACCTCCCCTCGGCCTCGGCGGAGACGCGCGCGCCCCACCGGTCGGTGCCGGGCGCCAGCTCGCGCATCGGCACGGGGGGCCGCAGCCGCCCGCTGGGGTCGCGGAGCACGACATGGGCTGCGACGGCGTCGTGGCCCTCGCGGAACACGGTGGCGGAGATCTCGAAGACCTCTTCCACGACCGCCTTGGCGGGTCTGGCCCCGCAGTCGACGGCGGGGCGGACGTCCAGGACGGGAATGCGACCGATCATGATGGGATCACCTGGGGGCAGTTCGCAGGGCTCGGTGACAACAGCCCAGCCGGAGCACCGGCTGGTCGTGCACGCGCTGTTCGCTCTGTTTCTAGCCGCTCGGAAGACGGCTGGGCTGCGGGCATGGCCGCTCCTGTCCGCGTTCACTCGGGTGGCGGGAGAGGTGGTGGGGCGGGGTGCCGTGCGTGTACGCGGGGAGCCCTGCCCACTCTCACCCCGCTCAATCCGTGCGCTCGGTTAACTACTCGTACGTAGTCGAGAGGCCCGGACCAAGGTCTTGGCCGACATCCGCCGAGGCTCAGTCAAGTCGGTTGGGACTAACGGATGTACGTCGTGAAACCCCCGCCCCACGAGCACCGCAGGCATCATCTGTGACCGGGGATTTGGGGCGGTGAGAGTGGAATATCCGGAGTGACAGCGCTCTCCGGAGGAGGGATCATGGAGCCCGCCTCGGTGGATTCCGCGTACGTTTCCGACCGCCGGAATGTCCTGAATTCACATCACCTTTTTCGAAGGAACGTTTCTGTTGCGTCCCACTCGTACGGTGGTCCTGCTCGCCGCGGGCCTCGTCACTCTTTTCGGTGTCCCCGGCGCCGCCGCGGCCGATACGCCGGCCTCGCTCTACGTCGACAACGCCGACGCCCACTGCTCCGACGCCGGCTCAGGCGCACAGGCGGCCCCGTTCTGCACGATCTCGGCGGCCGTCAGGATCGTGAAGCCGGGCCAGACCGTGCGGATCGCACCGGGTGAGCCGTACGACGAGGCCCTCACCATCGACCGCTCCGGCGAGCCGGGCCGGCCGATCGCCTTCGTGTCCGGCGCGGCCGACGGCTACGGCCGGGTGGACCTCGCCAAGGGCCTGACCGTCAGCGGTGCGGGCCACGTGGTGGTGCGCGGGATGTACATCGGCGACGGCATCCGCGTCTCCCGGTCCACCGACATCGAGTTGGACCGGATCGACAGCGGCGGGGGTGAGCTCGACGGCCTCGTCGTCGGGGAAGCGAGTGCGGACGTGCGCTTCACCCGCAGCTCGGTGTGGGGGGTCCGGATCGAGGGCGGCGCGCGGGGCACCGTCCTCAGCCGCAACGAGCTCAACGGAACCCTGGGGTCGAGCAACGTCGCGGTGGTGGACGCGCCCGGCACGGTCATCACCAACAACGACTTCTCCGCCCTCTGCGGGGCGACCGTGTCGTTCAGCGGCGCCTCGACCGGCTCCGCACTGTTCAACAATGTGATCTTCAGCGAGTCCACCCACAGCAGTTGCCGGTCGGCGGGTCCGCGGGGCGGCCTCGACGTGTCGCAGAGCGCGGCCGAGGGCACGCGAGTCGACTACAACGTGTTCAGCGGTCACGGAACGCCGGCGGTGAACCCGTACACCTGGGCCGGCAAGGCCTACCCGGGCCCGGCGGCCTTCCAGGCCGCCACCGGCCAGGGTGCGCACGACCTCCTGGCCCCCGACGGCTACAAGGTCGGCCCGATCGACGGCTCGCCCACCGTCGACTCCGCCGATCCGACGGCTCCGGGCGTACTGCCGAGCGACAAGGCGGGGAAGCCCACCGCCGACGACCCCCGCGTCCCGAACACCGGCAAGGACGGCGGATACCTGGATCGCGGCGCCTACGAGACCCAGGACCAACTGAGGGGCGTCCGGCTGGACCTCGACCAGTACTGGGCGCCGGTCGGCACCACCGTGAAGGCGACGGCCGATCCGGACAACCGGTGGCCGGGCGCGCTCACTTACCACTACGACTTCGGTGACGGCACGGCCCCCGTCGTGACCCGGGCAAACACGGCCGAGCACGTCTACGGCGCACCGTGCGAGTGGTGCCGGGTCACAGTGACGGCGGTCTCCGGCAACGGGCAGACGGCCTCCGCCGGACTGTCGACGAACGTCACCCCCGCCGGTCCGCTCACCGCCGCCCTCACCGTGAATCCGGAGCTGCCGACCTCGGATTCCCCGATCAGCCACGCGGGCCCGCTGTCCGTGGGCGTCGACCTCTCGGCCTCCGCTGCGCCGTGGCCCGTGCAGAGCGTGGACTTCGACTTCGGTGACGGCACCACCGGGCAGCAGACCTCTCTGTCCGGCACGAGTCACGCCTACGCCCGGCCCGGTGAGTACAAGGTCACGGTCACGGTCCGCGACACCAAGGGGGCCACCTCCACGGCAACCCGGAGCGTGAAGGTCGACTACGCGCCGTCCGGCTACGTCGCCACGGCTCCCTTCCGGCTGCTGGACACGCGGAGCAACGGCACCGTCCTCCGGGGCGGGAGCCCCACCGCGGTGACCCTGCCGGTCGGGCTGTCCGTTCCGGATCACGTCCTGTCCGGCAGCATGGCCGCCGCCGTCCTCAACGTGACCGTCACCGGGGCCTCCGAGGACACCCACCTGAGCGTGTGGCCCTCCGGCCAGCCGCGCCCGGCGACCTCGAACGTCAACGTCCGCAAGGGCGGGACCTCCTCCAACACGGTCACCGTCCCGGTCGGCGCCGACGGCAAGGTCTCGGCCCAGCTCAACTCCGGCAGTGCCGCGCTCGTCGTCGACTTCGTCGGCTACTACCAGCCCGGCATCGGCCAGCGGTTCAGCCCGATCGCCCCGACCCGCCTCGCCGACACCCGCGCCGCCGGCGGAGCGCTCGGCGGCGGGCAGACGCGGACCGTCAAGGTGGCCGGGACGGGCGGGATCCCCGCCGACGCCACCGCCGTCGCGCTCAACCTGACCGGCACCGGCTCCACCGAGAACGCCCACGTCATCGCCTACCCCGACCCGGCGAAGCGGCCCGCGACCTCGAACCTCAACCTGGAACCCGGCAAGGACAAGTCGAACCAGGCCATCGTCCCGGTCGGCCCCGACGGCACCATCACCCTCTACACCAACACCGGCTCCACGCACCTGATCCTCGACGCCGTCGGCTGGTACGGCAAGGACGGCAAGGCCCTGTTCACGCCGACCGTGCCGCGCCGCCTCGCCGACACCCGCGCCACCGGCAAGCTCGCCCCCGGCGCCACCACCACCGTCACCGGCCTGCCCGTCGGCGCCGTCGGCGTCGCGCTCAACGTCACCGCGACCGACTCCACCGGCCCCGGGTTCCTGACCGTCTACGGGTACGGCACCGCCCGGCCGGAGGCCAGCAGCCTCAACACCCGTCCCGGTGACACCGTCCCCAACCACGTCACCACCCCGGTGGCCGACGGCCGCGTCAGCATCTCCAACAGCTACGGCGGCAGCACCCACGTGATCACCGACCTGCTCGGCTACTTCACGCAGCCCTGACCCGTACCGACCGACCCGCGACACCCGGCCGCCCGCCCTGGCCGCCCGCCCCGGCCACCCGCCCCGGCCACCCGTGCACCGCACGCGGTGGCCGGGGCGGCGGCGTTCGACGGCCGAGGCACCGTGGCAGGGCGGGGCCGGGTGAGGCTAGCCTTCCCGGGGTGATGCGCGGACGCACAGCGTGGTGCGACCGCTTCGATCCGCAATCGCCTGCGAAGGTAGAACGTGTGAAGGCTATCCGTCGATTCACCGTGCGCCCCGTCCTCCCGGAACCATTGCTTCCGCTTGCCGATCTCGCGCGCAATCTGCGCTGGTCCTGGCATGCCGAGACCCGTGAACTCTTCCAATCCGTCGACCCCGAGGGCTGGCAGGCCGCCGGCGGCGATCCCGTCCGGCTGCTGGGCGCGGTCTCCGCACCCCGGCTCGAGGAACTGGCCGGCGACCGGCGGTTCCTGCGGCGGCTCGCCGTCGTCGCCGCCGACCTCGACGACTACGTCCACGGCGGGAGGTGGTACCAGAGCCACGAGGACCATGCCGAGCTGCCCGCCGGGATCGCCTATTTCTCCCCCGAGTTCGGGATCACCGCCGCCCTGCCGCAATACTCCGGCGGGCTCGGGATCCTCGCCGGGGACCACCTCAAGGCCGCCAGCGACCTCGGCGTCCCCCTCATCGGAGTGGGACTGCTCTACCGGCACGGCTACTTCCGCCAGTCCCTCTCCCGCGACGGCTGGCAGCAGGAGCACTATCCCGTCCTCGACCCCAACGAACTCCCCGTCTCCCTGCTGCGCGACGGCGAGGGCGCACCGGCCCGGGTGACCCTGAGCCTGCCCGGCGGCCGGGCCCTGCACGCGCACATCTGGCAGGCCCGCGTCGGCCGCGTACCGCTGCTGCTCCTCGACTCCGACGTGGAGGACAACGACTCCGGCGCCCGCGAGGTGACCGACCGGCTCTACGGCGGCGGCAGCGACCACCGCCTCCTCCAGGAGATGCTGCTCGGCATCGGAGGCGTGCGCGCGGTGCGCGCGTACTGCCGGATCACCGGGCATCCCGACCCCGAGGTGTTCCACACGAACGAGGGACACGCCGGCTTCCTCGGGCTCGAACGCATAAGGGAACTGGAAGGGGAGCAGGGGCTCGGCTTCGAGGCCGCCGTCGAGGCCGTGCGCGCCGGGACCGTGTTCACCACGCACACGCCGGTGCCCGCCGGCATCGACCGCTTCGAGCGCGCCCTGGTCGCCCGGCACTTCGGACCCGGCGCGGAGCTGGCCGCCCTGCCGGTCGACCGGATCCTGGAACTGGGCGCCGAGTCCTACCCCGGCGGCGACCCCGGGGTCTTCAACATGGCGGTGATGGGGCTGCGCCTGGCCCAGCGGGCCAACGGCGTCTCCACCCTGCACGGGGCGGTCAGCCGCGGCATGTTCGCCGGGCTGTGGCCGGGCTTCGACCCGGCCGACGTGCCGATCACCTCCGTGACCAACGGTGTGCACGCCCCGACCTGGGTGGCCCCCGAGGTGGTCCGCCTCGGCGTGCGCCAGATCGGCGCCGGGCGGACCGAGGACGCGCTGTCGGTGGGCGGCTCCCAGCGCTGGGACGCGGTCGCCGACATCGCCGACCAGGACATCTGGGACCTGCGGCGCGTGCTGCGCGAGCAGCTGGTGCAGGAGGTGCGCGACCGGCTGCGGGCCTCGTGGCTCCAGCGCGGGGCCGCGGAGGCCGAACTCGGCTGGGTGGACTCCGTACTCGACCCGGACGTGCTCACCATCGGGTTCGCCCGGCGCGTGCCCTCGTACAAGCGGCTCACGCTGATGCTGCGCGACCCCGAGCGGCTGCGCGCGCTGCTGCTCCACCCGGACCGGCCCGTGCAGATCGTCGTCGCGGGCAAGGCGCACCCGGCCGACGACGGGGGCAAGCGCCTCGTGCAGGAGCTGGTGCGGTTCTCCGACGATCCGCGGGTGCGGCACCGGATCGTCTTCCTGCCCGACTACGGCATGGCCATGGCGCAGAAGCTCTACCCGGGCTGCGACGTCTGGCTGAACAACCCGCTGCGGCCGCTGGAGGCCTGCGGCACCAGCGGGATGAAGGCGGCGCTCAACGGCTGCCTCAACCTGTCCGTGCTGGACGGCTGGTGGGACGAATGGTTCGAACCGGACTTCGGCTGGGCCATCCCGACGGCCGACGGGCTCGGGACGGACGAGGACCGGCGCGACGACCTGGAGGCGGGCGCTCTCTACGAGTTGATCGAGGACCGGGTCGCGCCGCGGTTCTACGACCGGGCCGGCCGCAGCGGACTGCCGGTGCGGTGGATCGAGATGGTCCGGCGCACCCTCGTCTCGCTGGGACCCAAGGTGCTCGCGGGCCGCATGGTGCGGGAGTACGTGGAACGGCTGTACGCGCCGGCCGCGCGCGCCCACCGGGGCCTGGACGCCGACGCGGCACGGGACCTCGCCTGGTGGAAGGGGCGGGTCCGGGCGGCCTGGCCGCGGGTCGTCGTCGAGCACGTGGAGGCGCTGGCCGCGGCTCCGGTGAACGGCACCGCGGAGCTCGGGGCCACCCTCACGCTGCGCGTGCGGGTGGCGCTGGACGCGCTCACGCCGGAGGACGTCGAGGTGCAGGCCGTCGCCGGGCGGGTGGATCCGCAGGACGTGATCCGCGACGGGCGGACCTTCCCGCTCAAGCCGACCGCCGGGCCCGACCTGGAGGGGCGCTGGATGTACGAGGGCCCGCTGGCCCTCGACCGTACGGGGCCCTACGGGTACACCGTCCGGATCCTGCCCGCGCACCCGATGCTGGCGACACCGGCCGAACTGGGGCTGGTCGCGGCCCCGGTGGACACCGAATCGCCCGGTGACGCGGGCGCCGGGGGCGGCGTGCTCCTGCGCTAGCGGTCCGGAGCCGACGGGGCTCGGGCCCCGGGCTCCGGGGCAGGGGCTCGGGCTCCCGGGTCAGGGGGCGGGCGGCGGATCGACCAGCCGCCCGCCCTCCACCAGCATGCCGGCCCGCTTGATGTTGCGCAGGGTCGGGATCACCTCCACGTGCTGGATGCCGGGCACCGCGCCGATCCGCTCGGTCATGTACGTGTACAGGGCGTCGGTGTCCCGGCACACCACCACGGCCATCAGGTTGGCCGTGCCCGTCACCGCGGCCGCGAAGGGCACCTCCGGGTGCGCGGCGAGCGCGGCGCCCGCCTCCGCCAGCCGGGCCGGGGCCGCGGTCAGCAGCAGCGTCGCCTCCGCCTCGAAGCCCAGGGCCGACGGGACGAACTCCACGTCGAAGTAGAGCGCCCGCAGCTCCCGCAGCCGGTCCAGCCGGCGGCGGGCGGTGGATTCCGACAGGCCCGAGGCGCGGGCCAGCTCCGGATAGCCGGCCCGGCCGTCCTGGGCGAGCACCGCCAGCAGCGCGAGCTCGGCCTCGTCCAGGGCGTACCGCTCTCGCTCCGGCCCGTGCACCACGGGGGTCCGCGCGGGCGGCCGGTCCAGCGCCGCGATCTGCCCGGGCCGCAGGACGTCCAGCCCGCACCACTGCGCCGGGCCGCCGATGTAGACCCGCAGGATGGTGTGCGCGCTGACCCCGGTCACCCGGCGGGTGCGGGGGAGCTTGTCCAGCAGCAGGACGTCGCGGTCCTGCCGGGTCCGGGCCTTGGTCAGACAGTTGATCTCGGTGCCGCCGGAGCCGAGCTTCACCCAGGAGATGTCCGGCCGCCGGGCCAGCGCCTCGGCCACCGCGAGCGCGGCGTCCGGCGCGCACTGCACCCGCAGCCAGGATTCGAAGAGCCCGACCCGGTTGCCCAGGGGCATCCCGACCACCCGGAGCAGGCCCGAGGTCCGCAGCCGGCGGTAACGGCGCACCACCGTCTGGTCCGAGACCCCCAGCACCTCGGCGATCCGGCTGAAGGCGGCCCGGCCGTCGATCATCAGGGCCTGCATCAGGGCGCGGTCGAGGTCGTCCAGCTGTACGGGCGTGGTCATGGTTTCCATCATGACAGGGGCTGCGATGGGTGGAATCCGGCAGCGAGGAGGGTCTGGGTGGGGGACCTTCCGCCCGGATGGGAGTTTGGAGTCACCGACGATCTCACCCACCCCCTGCCGGGCCTCCGGGTCCCGAGGAGTTCTCCCATGCGCAAATGGCTCCCGCTCACCGCGGTGTGCCTCGGGGCGTTCATGCTCCTGGTCGACGTCACGATCGTGA
The DNA here is from genome assembly GCF_001279655.1 of Streptomyces sp. WM6372. NCBI lineage: Bacteria > Bacillati > Actinomycetota > Actinomycetes > Kitasatosporales > Streptomycetaceae > Streptomyces > Streptomyces sp. WM6372. The sequence goes on from NZ_LGDB01000115.1 coordinate 169,634, forward strand.
TGGTCGCCCTGCCCGACATGGCCGCTGACATGCACACCGGCTTCGCCGGACTCCAGTGGGTCATGGACGTCTACGCCCTGGCCCTCGCCGCGCTGCTGCTCGGCGCCGGCTCCCTCGCCGACCGGATCGGCCGCCGCCGCGTCTACCTCGGCGGGCTCGGGATCTTCGCCGCCGCCTCGCTCGCCTGCGGGCTGGCCGGCGGCCCCGCCGCGCTGATCGCCTTCCGCGCCGTCCAGGGCATCGGCGGCGCCGCGATGTTCGCCACCACCATGGCCCTGCTCAGCAGCGCCTACCAGGGCCGCGACCGCGGGGTCGCCTTCGGCGTCTGGGGCGCGGTCAACGGCGCCGCCGCCGCGGCCGGCCCCATCATCGGCGGGCTGCTCACCGAGCACTTCGGCTGGCGCTGGATCTTCTTCATCAACCTCCCCGTCTGCGCCCTGGCCGTGTACGTGACGCTCCGGTCGGTCGCCGAGTCCCGCGACCCGCGGGCCAAGGGCCTCGACCTGCCCGGCATGGCTGCGTTCACCACGGGCGCGGCGGCCGTCACGTACGCCCTGATCCGGGTCGGCGAGAACGGCTGGACCGGCGCCGCCACCCTCGGCCTGCTGGGCCTCGGCGTGGCCGCCTTCGCCGCGTTCGTCCTCGTCGAACTGCGCAGCTCCCGCCCGATGCTGGACCTCTCGCTGTTCCGCAGCCGCTCCTTCGTCGGCGTGATGGCCGGGGCGCTGCTGCTGTCCGGCGCGGCGTTCTCGTACCTGATGTACGTCTCCCTGTGGCTGCAGTCCGCGGAGGGGATGGGCCCGGTCTCCGCCGGGCTGGTGCTGGTGCCGCTGAGCATCTCCTCGTTCGTCGTCTCCGCGGTGGCCGGGCGGCTGCTGCACGGGGCTCCGGCGCGGCTGACCATCGGCGGCGGGCTGCTGCTGATCGGCTCCGGCGCGCTGCTCCAGGCCTGGATGACGGACGCGGGCGACGGCTGGCCGGTCCTGGTCCCGGGGCTGGTGGTGACCGGGCTCGGCGTGGGCATGGCGACCCCGGCGCTGGCGGCCGCCGCGATGGGGGCCGTGGCCCCGGCCCGGGCCGGCATGGCCGGCGGGGCCCTGAACACCGCGCGGCAGCTGGGCATGGCGCTCGGCATCGCGGTGCTCGGCGCGGTCTTCCAGGCCGGGCTGCGGGACGGTCTCAGCGGCTCCGGCCAAGGGCACGGCACGGCCGAGGCGTTGGCCTCCGGGCGGGCCGGGCAGCTGCTGGCGGCGGGACCGGCGGCCAGGGTCTGGGTCGAGGAGGCCTTCGCGAGCGGGCTGCGGGGGACGTTCCTGGTCTCGGGGCTGATGGGGCTGGCGGGAGCGCTGGTGGTGCTGGCGCTGGTCCGTACGAAGACCCCGGGGCAGGCACCGGCCCCGGCACCGGCCCCGGCACCGGCCCCGGCATCGGCGCCGCTCCCGGGTCCGGCCGCCGCCGGTGCTCCGGCGTCCGAACGCGCGTCCGTGTAGCGGGTGCGGGCGGGTGAACCTTCGAACGTGCTGCGCATGCCGAAACGTTCCTGCGTGGGCCGTCGCTCCTACGCTGCCCGCTGGATGCCACCGGACCGGCATCCACATGCCCACAGAACGGACTGCCCCCCATGCGTCTTCGCCCGACCGCCTTGGCGTTCCTCGGCGCCCTCGCACTCGTCCTGCCGACCGCCGGCCCGTCGCTGGCCGGCGGCAACGACGACCTCGGCCGGCTGCAGTACATCATCGACAACGACGAGCGCGCACAGATCCGCCCGTCGGACAACGACACCTGCTACGAGCTGACGGACACCTCGCGCAACCGCCCCGCGACGGCGGTGCACAACGGCACCGAATCGCGGGCCCTGCTTTACCCGAACCACGGGTGCGGCGGCCGGGTGGAGCGCGAGCTGCAGCCGGGCGACACGGTGTACAACGTCGAGGTCCTGTCGGTGAGCTTCGTGCCGACCCGCGTCCGCCACGACGACTGGGGCGACAACCGTCGTGACGACTGGCGTGACGACGATGACGACTTCCGCTCGCACCGGACCCCGATGGACCAGCCCGAGCAGGCGCAGGGCGAGCAGCAGGAGCAGGGCCGGCAGCAGGAGCACGGCCAGGGCCAGGGCCAGGGCCAGGAGCAGGGCCAGGACCAGGGCCAGGACCAGGGCCAGGACCAGGGCCAGGAGCAGGGCCAGGAGCAGGGCCGGCAGCAGGAGCAGGGCCAGGAGCAGGAGCACGGTCAGGACGAGGGCCGGCACCAGGAGCACCACAAGGGCGGGCACGACCTCTTCGACTCCATCTTCCACGGCAGGGGCTGACCTCCGGACCCGCTGAGCGCGAGGGCCCGGCACCCACGAGGGTGCCGGGCCCTCGCGGGTTCCCCCTCAGGGCCGGACCCCCGCCGCCGGCCACCGCACCACGTCCGCCGGGTCGCCGCCCGTGCGGACGTACACATGGAACAGGGCCGTCCGGGAGGGTTTCTCCCGGACGGCCCCGCGCTTTCATGGGGTCAGCCGTGTGGCTTCATCTGCCCCGGTCGGGTCAGAAGGTGAGCTTCCAGCTGTTGATGTAGCCGGTGTCCAGCGTGGCGGCGTCCCGGACGCGGAGCTTCCAGGTGCCCTGGGCGACCTCGGAGGAGGCGTTCACGGTGAAGCTCTGGACGATGTTGTCCGCGCTGCCGCCGGTGCGGTTGCGCAGGTTGTAGACGGAGCCGTCGGGGGCGACGAGGTCGACCACGAGGTCACCGACGTAGGTGTGGACGATGTTCACGTCCACCTTGAGGGTGCTCGGGGCGTTGCCCGTGCGGGTCACGGCGATCGGGGACTCGACGGTCGCGTTGTCCGCGATCTGGTAGTCGTTCGTGTTCTCGAACACGTTCTGCTGGGACGTGCCGACGGCCCAGGTGAAGGACGCCGTGCCCGTCTTGCTCGCCGAGTCGGTCACCGTCACGGTCACGTTGTACGTGCCCGCGGTGGTGGCCGTACCCGAGATCAGACCGGTCGAGGAGTTGATCGACAGGCCGGCCGGCAGGCCGGTCGCCGCGTAGCTCAGCGCACCCGGGTTGGTGCTGGTCGCCTGGACCTGAAGGCTCACGGCGGTGTTGATCTGGGTGTTCTGGGTGGCGATCGGGGTGACCGAGACGCCGGAGACGATGCGGGCGCCGACGTTGATGCCCGCCCAGGCGTTGGCCACGTTGTTGTACGTGGTCGAGCCCTGGCCGTAGAGGTCGGCGGCGGCCTGGAGGGTCGCCGTACGGGCGGCCGCGTAGTTGGTGTTCGACTTGAAGTAGCCCACCGTCAGCGCGCGGAACCAGATCTTCGCGGCGGCGTCGCGGCCGATCGCGGTGACCGGGAGGTTGTCCGAGGTCGGCGAGTTGTAGCTGACGCCGTTGATGACCTTGGCGCCGGAGCCCTCGGACATCAGGTAGAAGACGTGGTTGGCCGGGCCCGAGGAGTAGTGGACGTCGATGCCGCCGATGCCCGAGTACCACGCGTCCTTGGAGCCGCCGTCCTTGCTCGGCTTGTCCATGTAGCGCAGCGGGGTGCCGTCGCCGTTGATGTCGATCTTCTCGCCGACCAGGTAGTCGCCGACGTCCTGCGGGTTGTTGGCGTAGAACTCGACGTTCGCCGCCATGATGTCGGAGGTCGCCTCGTTCAGACCGCCGGGCTCACCGCTGTAGGTCATGTTGCCGGTGACCGAGGTGAGGCCGTGGGTCATCTCGTGGGCGGCCACGTCGATGGACGTCAGCGGGTGCGTGTTGCTCGTACCGTCGCCGTACGTCATGCAGAAGCAGGAGTCGTCCCAGAACGCGTTCACGTACGCGTTGCCGTAGTGGACCCGGCTGTACGGGGCCACGCCGTCGTTGCGCAGGCCGTTGCGGCCGTGCACGTTCTTGTAGTAGTCCCACGTCAGCTGTGCGCCGTAGTGCGCGTCGGCGCCGGCGGTCGCGCGGTTGGACGCGGCGCCGTTGCCCCACACGTCGGTCGTGTTGGTGAAGAGGCTGCCGGTGCCGGAGCTGCCGCCGTTGAGGTCGTACGTCTTGTGGTTGCCGCGCCCGGCGTCGGTCAGCGTGTAGTTGCTGCCCGACTGCGACGTGCCCATCGTGACCTGGCCGCTGTACATGGTGTTGCCGGTGCCGGTCTCGATGGCCTGCCACTGGGTGATCTTCGCGCCGGTCTTGGCGTCGGTGACCACGTGCAGTTCGCTCGGGGTGCCGTCGTCCTGGAGGCCGCCGACGACGGTCTCGTAGGCGAGGACGGGGGCGCCCTCGGCGGCCCAGATCACCTTGCGGGCGTTCTTGGACGCCTTGGCGTCCTTGGAGCCCGCGGCGTTCGCCGCCGAGACGGCCTGGCCCTCGGCACCCGCCGGGGTCACGGTCGCGGTGGTGTCCGCGACCTTGATCTCGTGGTTGGTCGCCTTGGTGATGCTCTTGGTGACGCCGCCCTTGGCGTGGACCGTCAGGTCACCGCCGAGCACGGGGAGTCCGCCGTAGGTGCGCTCGTACGTGGTGTGCGTGGTGCCGTCGGCGTCCTTGACGACGTCGCGTACGACCAGCTTCTCCTGCTCGCCGAGGCCGAGGGCCTTGGCCGCCTGGACGGTGGTCGAGTTGGCGTCGGATATGAGCGTCGCACGCTCGGACGGGCTGAGATTGACGGCGGCCGCGCCCGGGTTGGGCTGAGCGGCGTTGCGTGCCTGCGACGCGGTGGCGTCGGCGCTGGCGGTGCCGGCCTGGATGCCGACGGCAAGCAGTGCGGCGGCGGCGACGAGAGCGCCGGCCGCGGTGGCACGCCTGTGGGGGGTGTGACTCAACGCAGACTCCTTCTGCAAGGGGGGTTCCGGATGGCTGGGTGGGCCTCCGGGCAGAGCAGGCTGGTGCGAAGAACGGATCGAAGAGTGCCAGCTGCAGCCGTCGATGTCAGGGCCGCGTCAAAAGGTTGGCTGGAAACGGTTCGTTGACCGATGAGACGTATCCGGTATCCGAACCATTCACCTTCGCGTGCGAAAGAGGGCTCCGATATCTGGAACGGTTGGTACCGGTTGCTAACACTTGCGCAACAAGAGGTCTCGTTCAGGCAATCGGCATTTGTCGTACGGGTGTTTGTCGTACTGTTTCCCGGTGCGCCAGTTGTCCGAAGCCAGGGGAAGCCGCGGGCACGCGCCACTGTCATAGACCACGTGCCAGGGGGGCCCATGAGGCATGTCCATTTTCCTGCGCAAAGACTGGCCGGAGCGGCAGCAGCGACCGCGGGGCTCGCGGCCGCCCCGGCGAGGCGGATCGGCGACAAGGCCCGCTGGTACCTGCCCGCTGCCCTCACGGCCGACTTCCTCGGCGCCGCGATCCCTGTAGGACTGGTCTTCCAGGCGGCGCAGCAGGTCCGGCCGGTGTACTGCGCCCTCGGCGCCGCGCTCGCCTGGACCGGGGTGCAGGCGGTGCGCCGGCGCTACGCCTCCCGCGCGCTGGGAGAATCCCGCGGAGTGCTGCCCGTCCTCCATGACTGGCTGATTCTCATCGGTGTTCTGGCCGTGGCCCGCGTGGTGACCGGCGAGAGCACCCCGCGGCTGTCCGCGCTCGGCGCCCTGCTGCCCGCCCTCCTCGTCACCGTGGCCTGCCACAAGCTGACCTACCGCCACCTCTCGGCGGCCCGCCGCGAGGCGCACGCCGTCAGCCGGGTGCTGGTCGTCGGCGAACCCGGCGCGGCCGGGGCCGTCATCGAACACCTGGCCGCGCGCACCGACCACCCCTACGTGGTCGTCGGCGTGGTGCCCGTCGGCGCCGGCCCGCTCGAAGGCGGGGTGCCCGTCGCGGCCCGGCTCGAAGAGGCCGTGCCCGAGGCCCCGAACGCGGACTCCGCCGCCGTGCTCGGCGCCGTCCGCAGCCACCACGCGGACCTCGTCCTGGTCGCCCCGGGCGCGCGGATCGCGGGGGAGCGGCTGCGCAAGGTCGCCTGGGCGCTGCACGACGCGGGGCTGGAACTCGCCGTCTTCCCCGGGCTCGTGGAGGTCTCCGTCAAGCGGCTGGAGACCGTGTCCGCGGGCGGCCTCGCCGTCCTGCGGGTGGCGCCGCCGGTGGGCCGGGGCGTGCAGACCCTGCTCAAGTCGGTCCTCGACCGCACCGGGGCGGCCGTCGGGCTGCTGCTGCTCTCGCCGGTCTTCCTCGGCATCGTCCTGGCGATCCGGCTCGGTTCGCGCGGCCCGGCGTTCTACCGCCAGCGGCGCATCGGGCGCGACGGGGTCCCGTTCGTCATGTGGAAGTTCCGCACCATGGTCGTGGACGCGGACCGGCTGAAGAACGAGCTGTCCGGGGCCAACGAGAACGACGGCCTGATGTTCAAGATCCGCCGCGACCCCCGGGTGACCCGGGTGGGCCGGCTGCTGCGCCGCACCTCGATGGACGAACTGCCGCAGCTGTTCAACGTGCTGAGCGGGCACATGTCACTGGTCGGCCCGCGCCCGCCGCTGCCGGAGGAGGTGGCCCAGTACGACGAGGTCGAACTGCGCCGGCTCACCGTGCGGCCGGGCATGACCGGGCTCTGGCAGATCAGCGGACGCTCGGACCTCTCCTGGGACGAGACGATCCAGCTCGACCTCCAGTACGTCGACAACTGGTCCTTCACCAGCGACGTCGACGTCATGGGCCGTACCCTCCGCGCCGTCGTCGACGGCCGCGGAGCGTACTAGGAGGTACCCGGCGCGTGCGCTCAGCCCTGCTCGCGCCACCACCGGTAGGTGGCGGCGATCCCGTCCCGCAGCCCGATCTCCGGCTTCCAGCCCAGCGAGGTCAGGCGGGTGACGTCGAGGAGCTTGCGCGGCGTGCCGTCCGGCTTGGACGTGTCCCAGGCGAGCCGGCCGCGGAAGCCGGTCACGTCGGCGACGGTCTCGGCGAGGGCCTTGATGGTGAGGTCCTCGCCGCAGCCGATGTTCACCGGCTCGTCCCCGTCGTAACTCCCCAGCAGCACCGCGCAGGCGGCCGCCAGGTCGTCCACGTGCAGGAACTCGCGGCGCGGCGTGCCGCTGCCCCACAGCGTGACCTCCTCGCGGCCCTCGGCGGCGGCCTCGTGGAAGCGCCGGATCAGGGCGGGCAGCACGTGCGAGGTCTCCAGGTCGAAGTTGTCGCCCGGGCCGTAGAGGTTCGTCGGCATCGCCGAGATGTACGAGGCCCCGTACTGCTTGCGGTACGACTGGACCTGGACGATCCCGGCGATCTTCGCCAGGGCGTACGCCTCGTTCGTCGGCTCCAGCGGGCCCGTCAGCAGGGCGTCCTCGCTGATGGGCTGCGGGGCCAGCTTCGGGTAGATGCAGGAGGAGCCCAGGAACAGCAGCCGGCCGACCCCGGCGGCGTGTGCGCCGCCGATGACGCTGAGCTGGATCTTGAGGTTGTCCTCCAGGAACTGCACCGGGTAGGTGCTGTTGGCCATGATCCCGCCGACCTTGGCCGCCGCCAGCACGACGGCGTCGGGGCGGACGTCCTTCAGGTACGCCTCCGTGGCGGCGGCGTCGCGCAGGTCGAGGTCGGCGCGGCCCCGGGTGAGCACCTCGTGGCCGTCGGCGGTGAGCCGGCGGGCGACCGCGGAGCCCACGAGGCCGCGGTGGCCCGCGACGAAGACGCGGGCGTTCGGGGGCAGGAGCGGCAGCGAACTTGTCATACCGCCGATGATGCCAGTCCGCCACCGCAGGGTGCGGAGGAGGTCCGGCCGCCGGACGGGGCCGCCTGCCCGCCGCCAGCGGAATCCGGGCGAAGGGGGCGGGCGCGGGCCGTGTACGGTACGCATCCAGCCTCGTACGGGTGGGGCGGCTGGGGCGGGGCCCCGCTCACCAGAACAGACCGACACGATCCCCAGGGGGACCCCAGATGGGCAAGACCGCACTCATAACCGGCGTCACCGGGCAGGACGGCTCGTACCTCTCCGAGCTGCTGCTCTCCAAGGGCTACACGGTGCACGGCCTGGTGCGGCGGTCCTCCAGCTTCAACACCGAGCGGATCGACCACATCTACCAGGACCCGCAGACCGCCAACCGGTCCTTCGTCCTGCACCACGCCGACCTCTCCGACGGCGTCGCGCTCGTGAACCTGCTCCGCGAGATCCGGCCCGACGAGGTCTACAACCTCGGCGCCCAGTCGCACGTGCGGGTGTCCTTCGACGCCCCCCTCTACACCGGGGACGTGACCGGCCTCGGTGCCCTGCGCCTCCTGGAGGCGATCCGGGCCAGCGGTGTGGACACCCGGATCTACCAGGCCTCGTCCTCCGAGATGTTCGGGGCCACCCCGCCCCCGCAGAACGAGAAGACCCCGTTCCACCCGCGCAGCCCGTACGGCGCCGCGAAGGTGTTCGCGTACTGGACGACGGTGAACTACCGCGAGGCGTACGACATGTTCGCCGTCAACGGGATCCTCTTCAACCACGAGTCCCCGCGCCGCGGCGAGACCTTCGTGACCCGCAAGATCACCCGCGCGGTGGCCCGGATCAAGGCCGGCCTCCAGGAGCACCTCTACCTGGGCAACCTCGACGCGGTCCGCGACTGGGGTTACGCCCCCGAGTACGTGGACGCCATGTGGCGGATGCTCCAGCAGGACGAGCCGACCGACTACGTCGTCGCCACCGGCGTGGCCGCCACGGTCCGCGAGTTCGTCGAGTCCTCCTTCGCCCACGCGGGCCTCGACTGGGCCGAGCACGTGCGCTACGACCCGAAGTACGAGCGCCCCAGCGAGGTCGACGCCCTCATCGGCGACGCCTCCAAGGCCAATGAACTGCTTGGCTGGAAGCCGACGGTCCTCGTGGCCGAGCTGGCCCAGATCATGGTCGACGCAGACATCCGGCAGGTCGAGGACCAGCTGGCGGGCGCGACGGTCCGCATCGACCGCTGAAGGCCTTATATTTCCCCTACGATTTGCCGTGTCCCGGTCATCTCCACTGGTATCGGTGGGTGTGGCCGGGGCAAACCTGTCGTATGTCCGCTGTGCGCCCTCCCACCTGAACCGTTCATTCCAAGTTGGTATGCAATGGGTCAAGGGAGGTGACCGGGTCCTCGCAGGAGCCCTAGTCTGCGCCAGTACATATGGCTGTTCGGATAGTTCAAGCCATCAAACCGGGCGATTGCCCTGGGGGGCTCATGCGTAGATCCAGAGGGCTGACTGCTGCCCTCGTCCTGTCACTGGCCGGCGCCGGCACCGGCATAGGTCTGGTGCTGATGCCCGAGGCGTCCGCCATCACGCCTCCCGTGGCATTCACCGCCGACGAGCTGCCCACCTGGCAGCCCAACGGCGTCGTCTTTGCGATGGCCGAGGCCAACGGCACCGTCTTCGCCGGCGGCACCTTCTCCGCCGTCCGCCCGCCCGACGGCGCCAGCGGCGCGGAGCAGGAAGCGGTCAACTTCGTGGCGCTCGACGCCGCGACGGGCAACCCGACCTCGTGCAAGCTCGCCTTCACCATCGGCGACGGCAGCGCGACCGTGCGCGCCCTCGAGGTCTCCAAGGACAAGAAGACCCTGTACGCGGGCGGCTACTTCGGCGCCGTCAACGGCACCCCGGTCTCCAGCATGGCCGCGATCGACATCGCGACCTGCACGCCCAAGGCCGCCTTCCACCCGGGCTTCCCCGCCACCGTGCGCGGTCTCGCCGTCTCCGACGACACCGTGTACGCGGCCGGCGACTTCGGCACCGTCGAGGGCCAGACCCGCGAGCGGTTCGCCGCCGTGGACGCCGGCTCCGGTGCGCTCAAGCCCTTCACCGCCAACGCCGACGAACCCGGCCGCGCGGTCGAGGTCACCCCGGACGGCAAGAACGTCCTGCTGGGCGGCGACTTCTTCGACGTCAACGGCAAGAGCACGCACGCCCTGGCCGTCGTGAACGCCACCACCGGCGCGGTCACCAAGACGTACAGCAACATCCCGTCGAACTCCGTGGTCAAGGACATCGCCACCGACTCGACCGGCTTCTACACCGGCAACGAGGGCTCCGGCGGCGGCGTCTTCGACGGCCGCATCGGCCTGAACCTCAGCGACTTCAGCGAGAAGTGGCGCGACCGCTGCCTCGGCGCCACCCAGGCCGTCCTGCCGTACGACGGAGTGCTCTACAGCTCCTCGCACGCGCACGACTGCTCGCTGGAGGGACAGTTCCCCGACGGCAAGCGGAACTTCTTCAACGCGCAGCTGACCGACTACGAAGGCGCCGCCCCCGCGCCCGTGGACGGCTTCGTGCGCAGCCCGCGCAAGCTCGGCTGGCACCCCACCGCCAACGACGGCATCGGCGAGGGCATCGGCCCGCGCGCGATGACCATCGCCGAGAAGAACGACGTCAAGTACATGTGGGCCGGCGGTGAGTTCACCGCCATCAACGGCAAGCCGCAGCAGGCGCTCACCCGCTTCGCCTCCACCGGCGACGTCGGCGCGCCGACCACCCCGGTCGCGAGCGCCGGCAGCGTCAAGCCCGGCGAGGTCCAGGTCCGCTGGCGCACCAGCTACGACGCCGACGACAGCAAGCTGACGTACCGGATCTACCGCAACGGCTCGTCCAGCCCCATCGCCACCGTCGCCGCCGATTCCCTGGAGTGGCAGCGTCCGCAGGCCTCCTGGACCGACACCACGGTCAAGGCCGGCCAGTCGTACACCTACCGCGTGACGGCCACCGACGCGGCGGGCAACACCAGCGCCCTGTCGGCCAACGCCGCGGTCACGGTCCCGAGCTCGGTCCAGTCGTACCCCAACCAGGTCCGCGCCGACGGCGCCACCCTGTACTGGCGCTACGACGACACCGTCAGCCCGTACGTCGCCGACTCCTCGGTCTCCGGCAACACCAGCGGCGTGCAGCTCAACGCCCCGGCCCTGCGCCAGACGCCCGGTGCGATCAGCGGCGCCAGCACGGCGATGGGCTTCAACGGCACCAGCCAGCAGGTGTACAGCGACCACCGCCAGACGGTGGGCAGCGCGTTCGCGGTCGAGACCTGGTTCAAGACCAACACCACGCGCGGCGGCAAGCTGATCGGCTTCGGCAACAACACGGACCGCACCAGCGGCTCGTACGACAAGCAGATCTACATGACCAACACCGGTCGTCTGGTCTTCGGCGTCAGCAACGGCTCGGCCCGCACCATCACCACCGGCCTGTTCGACACGTACAACGACAACAAGTGGCACCACGTCGTCGGCAGCATGGGTGCCGGTGGCATGGAGCTGATCGTCGACGGCCAGAGCAAGGGCACGCTGAACAACGTCACCAGCTCCGTCTCGTACGAGGGCTTCTGGCACGTCGGCGGCGACAACCTCAGCGGCTGGACGTCCAGGCCGACGAGCAACTTCTTCGCCGGCCAGATCGACGAGACGGCCGTCTACCCGAAGGCGCTCACCGCGGCCCAGGCCAAGAGCCACTACGACCTGGCCAAGGCGCCGACCGACTCGGTCTCCAAGGTCTCCGCGACCGAGGACACCTACGTCAACCAGGGCGCCCCGAGCGCCGCCAACGGTGCGACCACCTCGCTGGCCGTCCGCGGCACGTCGGCGTACGAGACGTACCTGCGCTTCAACCTGCCGGCCGCGCCGGCCGGGCAGGTGCTGAAGTCCGCCTCGCTCCAGATCAAGACGTCGACCCAGGCGAACGCCGGTACGGCCGACAAGATCTCCGTGGTCCCGGTCACCGGCACCTGGAGCGGCGCGAGCACGACGTTCAACACCAAGCCGGCCCTCGGCACCACCGAGCTCGGCGCGTTCGCGAGCGTGCCGGACGGCTCGGCGATCCAGAGCACCCCGCTGGACACCGCCGCGCTCACCCCGGTGCTGGGCAGCGGCTACAGCCTGGCCCTGACGAGCACGGGCACCGACCCGCTGTGGATCTGGTCCATGGAGTCGACGGCGGCGGACGCCGCTCCGCAGCTCGTCCTCACCTTCGGCCCGAAGTAACCGCGTAGACGGATGCGGGGCCCGGCGTGAAACACAGCCGGGCCCCGCACCCCTATCCCACGTAACAACAGGAGCCCCAAAGATGTACCGACGCTCCGCTGCGGCTGCTGTTCTGCTGGCCGCGGCTCTGACCCTGACCGCCTGCAGCTCGGGCGGCGACGGCAAGGCCGACGCCGAGGCCGCGAAGCCGAAGCCGCCGGCCGCGTCCTCGGTCCCGGACCCGGCGGACGCCTCGGCGGCGCCGGTCTCTCCCGACGCGAAGCCGACCGGCCCGGTCCTGCCGGACGCGAAGCTCACCCCGAAGACGGGCAGCTTCAAGCCCAACGAGAAGCAGTACCTGAGCGGTCGGGTCCCGGAGAAGATGGACCCGGCGGCGGTCCTCCAGACCGGCCAGGAGGCCTGCCAGCGGGTGGAGCGCACCGCGAAGCGCGACAAGGACGCGGCGACCGGGGCCATCGTGGCCGGGGAGATCCCGGGGGCGAAGGACGCGATCACGTACCTGTGCCCGGAGCAGAAGCCGATCCTGGACGCGGCGTCCAAGGGCTTCGCCGACGGCACCCGCCAGTCGCCCGCGGCGGGCACGTACCGGGCGCTGACCCAGGCCACGACGTGCACCTGGGAGGCGAAGGGCAAGGACGGCGCGGTCCTGGCCTCGGGCCCGGAATCCGCCCCGAAGCCCGGCGACAAGATCACCGCCGCGATCCCCGCGGGCACCGCGACCTTCACCTCGACGGCCTGCTACGCCTGGATCCCGGCGTAACCTCCCCGCCGCACACGCGAACGCCGCCCCCAGCCCGAACTCCGGGCCGGGGGCGGCGTTTTCGCATCCGCTTCCCGGGTAGCCGCGCCGTCAGACGACCACGACTGCGGAGGCGAATCACATGGGAGGCATCGGCGGCTGCATCGCGCTGATCGTGGTGGGGGCCATCCTCACCTTCGCGACGGACTGGAAGATGGAGAGCGTCAACCTCGACGTCGTCGGGCTGATCATGATGGCGGCGGGCGCCATCGGCCTCGCCGTCTACGCGAGCGTCTTCAAGCGCCGCCGCGCGGCGGCCCTCCCGGTGGTGGACGAAACCCACCGCGAGCTGTAGCCCGTCAGCGCAGGGCCTTCTCGTAGACCGGGAGGAGGGTGTCGAGGACGGCTTCCATCGAGAAGGAGTCCGCGGCCAGCCTGCGGGCCGACTCCCCGGCCTTGGCGTTCTCGGCGGGGTCCAGGAGGGACAGGACGGCCTCCGCCACGCCCGCGGGGCCCGGGGTGACCGCTCGGCCGGCGCCCGCGGTGGCGATGTCGCGGGCCAGGCCGTTCGAGTGCGTGACCACGGACGGGACGCCGACCGAGAGGGCTTCCAGGACCGACATCGGGAACGGCTCGTCCACCGACGGGAGCACGTAGACGTGGGCCCGGCGCAGCTCCGCCAGGACCTCGGCGGTCGACAGCGCGCCCGGGACCGTGAAGCGGGACGTGAGCCCCAGTTCGGCGATCCGCGCCCGGACCGCCGCGAGCTCGCCCTCGTCCGGGCCGGCCACCACGAACTCCGCGTCCGGGTGGGCCGCCAGGACGGCCGGGGCCGCGTCCACGAAGTCCACCGGGCGCTTACGGGCCTGCAGGCGCGCCGAGTACAGGAGGCGCGGGGGACCGGCCGGGGCGGGCCGCTCCTCCTGTGCGGGCGTGCCGTTCACCAGCCGGACGGCCCCGGCGAGCGGGCCGCCCACCACCGCGTCGAGGCCCTCCCGTTCGTGCGGTGTCAGGTACAGCACCGCGTCCGCGCCGCGCAGCAGCCTCCGTACGGCCACCGCATCCAGCACCTTGGCCAGCGCCTTCTCGCTCGGGTCCACCATGCCGTGGGTCTGCAGCACCAGCGGCTTGCCGGCCCGCAGGGCCGCGAGGGCCACCGGCAGGGTCACCAGGTCCCGCGCCAGGTGGACGTGGACCACGTCCGCGTCCCGGACCAGCCGGCCCGCCGAGGCCAGCAGGGCCGGCGAGGTCATCCCGCTGAAGCCCAGCGGGAGGATGCGGCGGGCCGGGAACAGCTTCGCCGGCACCCCCTCCACCGAGGTCGGCCACGGATCGGGGAAACCCTCGCCGAGCGCCAGCAGACCGGCCTCGTGGCCGCGCGCCCGCAGCCCCTTGGCCAGGTTCAGCGCGACCCGGACCGGCCCGCCGAACGCGTGCGAGGGGGAGTGGAGCGTGACGGCGTGCAGGACTCTCACTTGGGCTCCTCGGCCTTGGACTCGCCGGCCCGGGTCTGGTCGGCCTTGGGCTCCTCGACCGGGCGGCGCTGTCCGTCCATCGTCTGCAGGGTCAGTGCAGGAAGGTTTCTGTGGACCACCGATCCGGCGCCCGCCACCGCGCAGCGGCCCACCGTGACCCCGGCCAGCACGGTCGCCCGTACGGCCACCCACGCACCGTCCTCGACCACGATCGGCGCGTTGCGGTAGCGGAAGTCGGCGGCCCGGTGGTCGTGCGAGCCGGTGCAGAGCATGGCCTCCTGCGAGATGCAGACGTTCGCCCCGATGGTCACCGGCTCCAGGTTCAGCAGCCAGGCGCCCTCGCCGATCCAGGTGTGATCGCCGACGGTGAGCTTCCACGGCCACAGCACCCGTACCCGGTGCCGGATCAGCACGCCCTCGCCGATCCGCGCGCCGAACGCGCGCAGCAGCGCCACCCGCAGCCGGGCCGGGCAGAACCACGCCATGAACAGCGTGTTCATGACGGCGAACCAGAGCGCCTGCGTCAGCAGCCCGCGCCCCTTGTCGTATCCGGCCAGGGTGAAGGCAGGAAGATCACGCAACTGTCGCCCCTCATCGTGCGCTGCGGGCTCGTCGCGCTCCGCAGGCGCGCCTCCCCGGGCGCCGCCCGCTCAGACTAGACTGCGCGCGGACCAGGCACATGGGGTGGGGGCAGCAGTGGCAACGGACATACGCAAGCCCTCGGTGACCCCGCCGGTTCCGCCCGTCCCCGAGCCGGAGGACGTCCACCGGTGGGGCCGGGTCACCACCCCGCGCACCCTGCTCTCGCGCGCCCTGTCCGTCCCGCTCATCCTCGGCTTCACCGTCTTCCTGCCGCTGATCGTCGCCGTCCAGTCGGGCGACGGGCAGCGCGACGCCGCCTTCTGGCTCCAGCTCCTGCTCACGATGTACGCGGGAGCCCGGCTCTCCGCGATGGTCCTGACCAGCCGGCGCAAGCTGCTCCAGGGCTCCTTCTGGCTCTTCGTCTACATGGCGATGGGCGTGGCCCCGCTCGCGCAGGCCGTCCTCGGCCGGGTCCCGACCCCCGTGGTCGGCCCCCGCTCCGACCTCACCGTCGCGATCGGCCTGGTCCTGCTCGGCTGCACGGCGTTCGACGTCGGCGTCCTGCTCGCCCGCCACCGGCCGACCGGGCGGGCCGGCGGCTCCCCGAGGGAGCCGCGGCCGGTCATGGCCCACCGGCGCCGCCTCCAACTGCTCACCGCGATCTCCTTCCTGTGCAGTGCCGCGTTCATCATGAAGCTCGGCGGCCCGGCGGTGTTCTTCTCCAGCCGCCAGGAGATCATCGCGGGCATCGAGGAGGCGGGCGTCTCCAACGGCGACGGCCAGGCCGGCCAGGCCCTGCTGCGCGGCTTCGGCACGGTCCCGGCGCTGCTCGCCCTGCTGCTGTACACGCGCTGGCTGATCACCTCGACGTACGCCCGCCGCAAGGTGTCGATCATCGTCACCTGGGGGGCGCTGGCCCTGCTCAACCTGGTGGTCAACAACCCGATCTCGAACCCGCGGTACTGGTTCCTCACGGTCATGTTCGCGCTGCTGTTCACCGTCTTCCCGGTGAGCGCCGCGATGTACCGGGTGGCGCTGTCGATGGCCGTGGTGATCGCCCTGCTCGTGTTCCCGTTCGCGGACCGCTTCCGGTACGACGAGAAGAACTACAAGCCGGTCGAGACGACGTCGTTCCTGGAGCCGATGGCGCTCAAGGACTACGACCAGATCGGCATGTTCGCGAACACCATCACGTACTCGAACTCCGGGCCCGGGCACCTGTACGGGCGCCAGCTCGCGGGATCCGTCTTCTTCGCGGTGCCGCGCTCGGTCTGGCCGGGCAAGCCGAAGGACACGGGCGTCATGGTCGGCGAGTGGATGGGGACGGTCAACACCAACCTCTCGTCGCCGATCTGGGCCGAGCTGTGGCTGGACTTCGGCCCGCTGGGCATGGGCGCCGGGCTCCTGGGCGTGGGGTACGCGGCGGCCCGGGTGGACCGCCGCTACGCGAAGCGCGCCACGCGGCGCTCGCCTCCGGGCAGCCTGATCTCGGTGGTGGTCCCGCTGGTCGCGGGCTACTCGTTCATCCTCCTGCGGGGCCCGCTGCTCCAGGCCTCCGGCCGAGTGGCGATCGCGGCCCTCTGCCTGGCGCTGGTCGCGACGTACCGCCAGGACAAGACCACCGTCCTGCGCTAGACGTCGTCGCTGAGCGAAAGCCCGGCAGGTCAGGCCGCGGTCGTCACCGGCGGCTCCGGCGCGCGGGCCGGGATCCGCGAGACGCGGTGCCAGGCCGCCGCGGCCTTCAGGGCCGAGCCCGCCGCCAGGCCCCAGGCGGCGCCGGCCACGCCGGCCACGGCGTAGCCGCCCAGCAGCAGCGCCACCGACAGCAGCGAGAACACCACTTGCAGGGAGAGCGTCGCCTTCGGGTTCAGCACCCGCAGGGTCAGCAGGGCGCACGTGCCCAGGCCCATCACCGCGTACTGGGCCCCCGTGGCGGGGAGCAGGGCGGACGCCGCCGCCCACGTGTCGCCCAGCAACTCCCGGCCCAGGCCGTCGGGCAGCGCGTACAACGCCGTTCCCCAGCCGGCGCCCAGCGCCGCCAGCGCGCCGCCCATCGCCGCCGTCAGCCGGACCACGCCGCGCTTGCCCGACGCCCGCCCCACCACGGGCGGGCCGAACGCGTTCGCCGAGTTGAACAGCACGTTCAGCGGCCCGAACAACGTTGTCGCGCCCCGCAGCGCGCCCACGGCCAGCGGGGTCGCGAACAGGCCGAGCCCCAGCACCGCCAGCTGGCTGGAGCCGTTGCCCACCGCGAACTCGACCACGAACCGCTGCCCCAGGTGCCCGCGCCGCAGGTACGGCCGCAGGTCGGCCACCGAGCCCCGGACGTACGGACGCAGGAGCCAGAGCCCCAGCGCGAGCGCCGGAAGCGCCGAGACCCCCCACACCAGCACCAGCCGCCCCGCCGAAGCCCCTTCGGGCTGGAGGAGCAGCGCCGCGACGACGCACACCAGCCGCAGCGCGTCGGCGGCCAGCGCCCGCTCGGGGGTGCGCAGCGCGGAGAAGCAGTACCGCAGCCCGTCCTGGACGAGGACCAGCGGCAGTACGAGGCCCAGCGCGAGGAAGGCCCAGCCGCCGGCGCCGGGCACGGCGAGGCCGACCACGGCCAGCGCCGCGCCCGCGGCCGCCGAGGCGGCCCCGGTGAACGCGAGGCCCGAGCGGCAGACCGCGCCGAGGCGGTCCTCGTCCTTCTCCAGCACCACCGTCTGGCCGACGTACGCCATGTTCAGCCCGAGGAGCACGCTGAACGTCACGTACACCATCGAGAAGTCGGCGAAGCCGGACGCCGAGGAGAGCCGGGCGGCCAGCACCAGCACCAGGATGTTGGTGGCGCTGGACGCGGCCTGGTCCAGGACCGAGGAGACGGCGGCGAGGCCGCGCCGGCTCACCTGCGGCCCATGCGCACCGTGCGCAGGGCCACCGTGTCCGTCCCGTCGCCCGGGATGTGCTGCTCGGGCTCGGCCTGGCGGTGCGTCTGCTGCCCCTGCTGCCCCTGGTTCGGCTGCCGCGTGAGCGGCTGCGCCTGCGGCGGGGACGGCCGGGAGGCCTGCGCCGGGGCGGCGGACGCGCCCTTCGCCTTGCCGCCGCGGCCGCCCCGGCCGCGCTTCTCGCCCGGCAGCGGAGCGTGCAGCACCGCGCCGAGCACCGTGCCGCCGGCGCCGCTGATCAGCTCGCGGATCCGGGACAGGTCGCTGCGGTGGACGGCGCGCGGGTCGCAGACGACCAGGACGCCGTCGACGCGGTCGACGAGCGCGAGGGCGTCGGCGTACGAGAGCACGGGCGGCGCGAGCACGACGACCGTGGAGTTGGGGGAGTCGGCCTCGGAGATCAGCCGGGTGGCGCGCGCGGAGGTCAGCGCGCGGGGCACGTTGCGCACCGGCTCGCCCGGGATCAGGTCGAAGGCGCCCGACTCCCCGGCGTCGACGACGAGCTGGCGTCCGTCGGGCCACTCGGAGTCGCCGTGGGCCGCCGGGCCGCCGGCCGCGCCGCCCTGCGCCTGGCTCCAGCGCGGCCGCCCGCCGGCGCCGGTCGGCAGCTGGCTGGCCAGGACCGGCGTGCGCAGATCGGCCTCGATGAGCAGGACGTCCTTGCCGGTCTCCGCGAAGGAGGCGGCCAGGTTCACCGCCGCCGCGGCGGCGGTCTCGCTGCTGCCGCGCGGGGCGACGACCAGCAGGCGGCGCCGGTCGGCGAAGCGGGAGTCGTAGGCGAGCCGGAAGGCCACCGAGCGGAACTCCTCGGCGAGCCGGGGGTCCTCCTCGCCGGCCGCGAGCAGCGGCCCGCCGCCGGTCTTGGAGCGCGGGAGGTAGCCCAGTACGGGCGCGCGCAGGGCCCGCGCGACATCGCCCTCGGAGCGCGGCGCGGGGTCGAACACGAGCCGCACCCATGCGGCGAGCAGGCCCAGGGCGAGGCCCACGGCCGCGCCGAGCGCCAGCGACATCACGAGGCCCGGGCCGTCGGTGTCGGACGGCGGTGTCGCGGGGCTGGTGACCCGGCCCGGGCTCATGTCCAGGGCCTGGAGCTTGGCGATGTTGCTGTTGA
Organism: Streptomyces sp. WM6372; assembly: GCF_001279655.1. Classification (NCBI taxonomy): domain Bacteria; kingdom Bacillati; phylum Actinomycetota; class Actinomycetes; order Kitasatosporales; family Streptomycetaceae; genus Streptomyces; species Streptomyces sp. WM6372. Next base: position 188,350 of record NZ_LGDB01000115.1, read on the forward strand.
GGGTGTTGACCTTGCTCTGCAGGTCGGTCTTCGAGGCGTACGCGGCGTCGCGGCCCGTGCCGGCCGGCATGGCGTTGATCTGCTTGACGAGCTCGTCCAGGTTCTTGGCGACCGGGTCGCGCTGGTCCTGGTAGCCCTTGACCATCTTGTCGCGCGTGACGTCGAGGGAGTCCTGCCGCTTGAGCAGGTACGCCTCGGTCATCGCGTTGGCGCGGGTGGCGGCCTCCTTGGCGGAGGACGCGGTGTACGTGAAGCGCAGCACCATCGTCTGCGGCGGGTTGGTCACCTGGAGGCCGCTGCGCAGGCCGGCGAAGTCCTTCGCGGTCACGCCGAGCTTCTTCGCGGCCTCGTTGGCTATGGAGGAGCTGAGCGCGACCTGCCGCTCCGAGCCGATGTTGATCGCCTTGTCGGGAGCGAGGCTCGGGTTGAACGGGTCGTCGGTGGGCGCGCGCAGCACGATGTCCGCGGTGGCGACATAGGTGTCGGACGTGGATATGCCGAGGTAGACGCCGCCCAGCAGGCCGATGCCGACACCCGCCCCGAGGAGGCGGCGGTAGCGCAGGAGCTGTTTGAACTGGTCCCTGAGGAGGTCCGGTTCGTCCTCCGCCGGGACCGACGCGGGGCGGTTGGTCTCGATCACGGCTGCGGACCCCCAAGTGCTTCGTCTATCAGTGCGTCGATGCGGGCCAGACCCGCGTCACGGCTCAAGTGGGCCGCCACGTGCCGCGGCCCGGCCGCCCCGAGCGCATCCGCGCCCTCGGGGTCCTCGGCGAGGGCCCGTACGGCCTTCAGCAGGGCGTGGGGGTCCTCCGGTGGTACGAGCACCCCCGCGCCCGAGCGTTCCACTTCCTGGGCCGTGCCGCCCTCCGCCGCCACGGACGCGATGACGGGCCGGCCCGCCTGGAAGTAGGAGGTCAGTTTGGACGGCACGCTCATGTCGAGCACGGCCGCGTGCTGCGTCACGGCGAGCACGTCCGCCGCCGCGAGGATATCCGGGAACTCTCCGTCGGCGGCAGGGGGGATGATGTCCAGATTCGGCACGTCCGCCGCGAGGTCGGCCAGGGCCGAGCGCTGACTGCCGTCGCCCATGAGGACGAAACGGACACCCGGATCCAGGCGGGCGGCGCCCACGAGCACTTCGAGGCCCTGCTTGAGGCCCATGTTCCCGGAGTGCAGGACGACCGGCTCGCCGGGAGCCCAGCCGAGGTGGCGCCGGGTCTGGCCGCGCGGCCGGGTCGGCTGCGGGACGTGGGACCAGTTGGGCACGAGGCGGATCTTCTCCGGGTCCACGCCCATGCCGACGACCCGGTCCACGAAGGTCTCGTGGATGACGCCGACCAGCGTGGCCCGCTTCAGGGCGTACGCCTCCGCGCGCCCGGCGACCGCGGCCGCCTTGTCGCCGCCGCTGATCCCGCTCTGCGCGGCGGCCGCGCCCATCAGGTCCTGGACGACGGGGATGAACGGGACCTTCCAGCGGGCGGCGAGCCGGGCCGCGAGGACCCCGCCGGCCAGGCTGGGCATCTGGGCCATGACCGCGTCCGGGCGCGGCATCCGGGGCGGGGCCACGGCCCCGTGCAGCAGAATCGATCCTTCAAAAAGGGCCCGCTTGACGGCGGTCTGGCGGGGCGGCACGGTGTGCGCACGCCGGTGCACTGTGACCCCCGCGCGCCGTTCCGTGCGCCGGAGCGCCCCCTTGTACTCCGGCTCCAACGACCACGACGGGTAGTGCGGCATGCCGGCGAGCACATGGGTGTCGTGGCCGAGATCCGCCCAGTGCTCCGCGATCTGGGTGGCGTACGGCCCAATCCCCGCGTGCTCGGGAGCGTAGTTGGTGGAAACCAGCAGTAGGCGCCGGTGACCGGATCTCGACACTGAACGTCCCCTTCTCCCCAGGATGATGCGCACGTCACCCTATTCGTTCACCGACAGCCTGCGGAACGTGCACGCTATTGTCTGCTAATCCGCCACACCGGGGGGTGTGGTCGCTGGGGGGTAACTCATGACGGAGCGCGACATGTCCGACCTTGGCGCACCTGCGCACAGACCGTACCGAGTGGGGTACGCCCCAGGTGCGTACGATCTGTTCCATATCGGACATCTCAATATCCTTCGGCACGCCCGGAGTCAGTGCGACTACCTGGTCGCCGGAGTGGTCTCCGACGAGATGGCGGAACTGGCCAAGGGACGGCGTCCGATGATCCCGCTCGTGGAGCGGCTGGAAATCGTCCGCAGCGTCCGTTACGTGGACGCGGCGTTCGTCGAAACGGTCCCGGACAAGGTGGAGACCTGGAAGCAGGTCCGCTTCGACGTGATCTTCAAGGGCGACGACTGGAGGGGCACTCCCAAGGGCGACAAGCTGGAGAAGGACTTCGCCGCCGTCGGCGTCGACGTCGTCTACTTCCCCTACACGGTGCACACCTCCAGCACCCAGCTGCGCCGGGCCCTCGACGCGCTGTCCGAGCCGCTCAGCGCGGAGCGGCGCTGAGCGGACGGGCGCCGAGCGGACGGGCGCCGAGCGGGCTCGGGAAGCCGGTCGCGTACGGGGCCGCTCAGCGCGGTACGGCGCTGAGCTCCCGGAACCACTTCACGAGGAACGCGGCCAGGAACAGCGCGGCGACCGCGCCGAGCCCCGCGTACGCCCAGCGGAACAGCCCCCCGCCCCCGAGCGCGAGGAACACCAGGCAGAACACGCCGTAGTCCACGGGCAGCAGGGCCACCGCACGCACGGTCGAGGGCGCGGCGGCGGGGCTCCCCGGCGCCGGCTTCGGCTTGAGCTTCTCGGTCAGCAGCCCGCCGAAGAAGGTGACGACCGAGGCGAACTGGAAGCCCAGCGGCACCAGCAGCCAGCCGTCCCCGCCCGCCCCGCCCGTCCCGTACTCCTCGGGGAAGCGGTAGAACGCGATCAGCACGCAGCTGTGCAGGGCGGTCAGCTTGGCGCAGTCCACGACGTGGTCCAGCCACTCGCCCGCGGCGCTGCCGCCCCCGCGCAGCCGGGCCAGCTGCCCGTCGGCCGAGTCGAAGGCGAAGCCGACGGCGAGCGCGGCCCACACGGCGACGCCCAGCCCCCACGAGGGCGCGGCGAGCGCCACGGCGGCCGCGGCGGCGAAGCTGAAGGCGGCGCTGACCAGCGTCACCTGGTTCGGGGTCAGCCCGAGCGCATACGACACGGCGGCCAGATACCGCCCCGCGGGCCGGTTGACGAACCGCGAATAGAGCGACACCCCCTTCGCCGACTTCTGCGCCCCGCGCAGCTCCCGCAGCGCGGTCCCCACTCTCGCCATGCGTACCCCTGATCCCTGCCGGTGTGGCACACGTGTACGGGTCGGGTGCACGTGTGTACGAGGCCACATCATCGCAGGACGCATGAGGCCTCCTGCTCCGGTTCGGCCGACCACCCGCCTCAGCCGAACGCCCGCCTCGGCCCGCCACTCGCCCGAGCCCGCCGCCTGCCACCCCCTCAGCCGACCACCCGCAGCAGCAGCACCGACCGGGCCGGCACCGTCAGCGTCTCCCCGCCCCGGTGCCGGGTGCCGGGCGGCGCGGCCTGGTCCTCCCGCGCGGTGTCCAGCACCAGCTCGTAGACCGCCGCCCACGGAGCGCCCGGCAGCACCCACGCCACCGGCCGGTCCCCGGCGTGCAGCAGGGCCAGGAAGCTGTCGTCGGCGACCTGCCGCCCCCGCTCGTCGCGGCCCGGAATGTCCCGCCCCGACAGGTACATGCCGAGCGCGGCGGCCGGGGCGTACCAGTCCCGCTCGGTCATCTCCGTGCCCGCCGGGGTGAACCAGGCCAGGTCCCGCAGCCCGTCCGCGCCCTGCGGCCGCCCCGAGAAGAAGGCCCGCCGGCGCAGCACCGGATGCTCCTGGCGCAGCGCCACCAGCCGCGCGGCCAGCGCGAACAGCTCCCGCCAGGCCGGATCCTCCAGCAGCGACCAGTCCACCCAGCCCGTCTCGTTGTCCTGGCAGTACGCGTTGTTGTTGCCGCCCTGCGTCCGCCCGAACTCGTCCCCGGCCACCAGCATCGGCACCCCGGTCGACAGCAGCAGCGTGGTCAGCAGATTGCGCAGCTGCCGCCGCCGCAGCACCCCGATCCGGGCATCGTCCGTCTCACCCTCCACCCCGCAGTTCCACGAGCGGTTGTCGTTGGTCCCGTCGCGGCCCGCCTCCCCGTTGGCCTCGTTGTGCTTGCGCTCGTACGACACCAGGTCGCGCAGGGTGAAGCCGTCGTGCGCCGTCACGAAGTTCACCGAGGCGTACGGTCGCCGCCCGCCCCACGCGTACAGGTCGCTGGAGCCCGACAATCGGTACCCGAGGTCCCGTACGTCGGGCAGCGCGCCCCGCCAGAAGTCCCGTACGGCATCGCGGTACCGGTCGTTCCACTCCGTCCACAGCGGCGGGAACGCCCCCACCTGGTAGCCGCCCGAGCCCACGTCCCAGGGCTCGGCGATCAGCTTGACCCGCCGCAGCACCGGGTCCTGGGCGATCACCGCGAGGAACGGCGACAGCATGTCCACGTCGTGCATCGAGCGGGCCAGTGCCGCCGCCAGGTCGAAGCGGAACCCGTCCACCCCCATCTCCGTCACCCAGTAGCGCAGCGAATCCGTGATGAGCCGCAGCACGTGCGGGCGCCCGGCGTGCAGGGTGTTTCCGCAGCCCGTGTAGTCGGCGTACCGGCGCTGGTCGGACTGGAGCCGGTAGTAGCCCCGGTTGTCGATCCCGCGCAGCGACAGCGTCGGGCCGAGCTCGCCCGCCTCCGCCGTGTGGTTGTAGACCACGTCGAGGATGACCTCGATCCCGGCCGCGTGCAGGGCCCGCACCATCCGCTTGAACTCGCCGACCTGCTGGCCGGCCGTACCGGACGAGGAGTAGCCGGCGTGCGGGGCGAAGTAGCCGATCGAGTTGTAGCCCCAGTGGTTGCGCAGGCCCCGGCGCAGCAGGTGGTCCTCGTGCGCGAACTGGTGCACCGGCAGCAGTTCGACCGCCGTCACGCCCAGCTTCACCAGGTGCTCCACCGCCGCGGGATGGGCCAGGCCCGCGTACGTGCCGCGCAGCTCCTCGGGAACACCCGGATGGCGCATCGTGAACCCGCGCACGTGCAGCTCGTAGATCACCGAATCGGCCCACGGGGTCTTCGGCCGGACGTCGTCCGCCCAGTCGTCGTCATCGTGGACGACGACCCCCTTGGGGACGTACGGCGCCGAGTCGCGGTCGTCGCGCACGGTGTCCGCGATGTACTGCTGCGGCCAGTCGCGGACGTGCCCGTACACCTCCGGCGGCAGCGCGAAGTCCCCGTCGACGGCCCGGGCGTACGGGTCCAGCAGCAGCTTGGCCGGATTGAACCGGGCTCCCGTCCAGGGGTCCCAGCGGCCGTGCACCCGGAACCCGTACCGCTGACCGGGGCGCACCCCGGGCAGGAAGCCGTGCCAGATCTCGTGCGTCAGCTCGGTCAGCGCGCACCGGGTCTCGGCGCCCTCCGCGTCGAAGAGGCACACCTCCACCGCCTCCGCGCCCTGGGCCCACAGCGCGAAGTTGGTGCCGGCCGTCCCGTCCGGGCCGGTACGGAACCGCGCCCCCAGCGGGTGCGAGGACCCCGGCCACACCGGGGGCCCCGAGCGCGTGACGGCCCGTAAGGCCGACTCGCGACCCTGTACCAGCGGCCCGCTCCGCTGACCGTTGACGTGCGGGGCGGGCGACTCCACTGAGGTCACTGAGGTCACTGACTCCATGGCGGCGGTATCCACCGCCTCTTGCTCGGCTGCGCTCGACACTGCCCGCCTCCACGGCTCCTGGGTACCGGCGGGGGAAGGGAGTGCGGCCCCGGCGTCCCTGCCCGGGCCCGCCCCCGTCTGGTCCTTCCCACTGTTCTGCCCGGAGAGATCTGCCCGGAACGTGGCCCGCGCTCACGTTTCCCCCGGAGGGGGCCGGTCGTTGGAGGGATCGTGACACTTCTGACGAGGCGGGCAGGGGCGGGCTTGGCCGCCGTGGCGGCATGGGCGGGCCTGCTGGGCGGCCTGGCCGGATGCACCGCGAGCGGCGGTTCCCCCGTCGAGATCCAGCTTCCCGGCAAACCCCGGTCGCCCGACGAGGCCATCCGGATCACCCCGGAGGACAACGCCAAGGGGGTCCCGGCCGAGGGTCCGCTGACCGTCAGAGTGCCCGAGGGCCGCCTCGAACGGGTCGTGGTGACCAAGGTCGAGGACGCCCAGGAGGAGCGCGTGCCCGGCTCCATCGCCCCCGACGGACTCAGCTGGAGCCCCGACACCGAGGGCGGGCGGCTCGCGCTCGCCGCCAAGTACACCGTGGACGCGGTCGCGCTCGACGGCCACAACCGCCGCCAGGCCCGGCACACCACCTTCACCACCTACGTCCCCGAGGAGCGGTTCATCGGCTACTTCAAGCCGGAGAACCGCTCCACCGTAGGCACCGGCATGATCGTCTCCTTCAACTTCAACCGGTCGATCGCGAACCGCGCCGACGTCGAGCGGGCCATCACCATCACCTCCAAGCCCCCGGTGCAGGTCGTCGGCCACTGGTTCGGCAAGGAGCGCCTCGATTTCCGGCCCAAGGCGTACTGGAAGCCCGGCACCGAGGTCACCATCACGATGAACCTGCGGGACGTGCAGGGCGCGCCCGGCTCGTACGGCATCCAGGACAAGTCCGTCACCTTCACGGTCGGCCGCTCCCAGGTCTCCCTCGTGGACGCGGAGGCGCACACGATGGAGGTCCGCCGCGACGGGAAGCTGGTCCAGACCCTCCCGATCAGCGCCGGAGCGCCCAAGAACACCACCTACAACGGCAAGATGGTGGTGCTGGAGATGTTCGACGTGACCCGGATGAACGGCCAGACCGTCGGGTTCGGCGGCGAGTACGACATCCCCGACGTCCCGCACGCCATGCGGCTCACCACCTCCGGGACCTTCCTGCACGGGAACTACTGGGCCAGCCCGGACACCTTCGGCTCCACCAACACCAGCCACGGCTGCGTGGGGCTGCGCGACGACAAGGGCGGCGGCTCGGACACCCCGGCCGGCTGGTTCTTCGACCGGACCCTGGTCGGGGACGTGGTGGAGGTCGTGAACTCCCAGGACAAGACGGTCGCCCCGAACAACGGGCTGGGCGGCTGGAACATGTCCTGGGCGGACTGGGTCGTGGGCTCCGCCATCACCTGAGGTCCGCCGGGCGCCTGCCGGAGGCGCCCGGGGCACCGAACCGGGTACCGAGGACTCAGTCCGCCCCGGTCCGCCGGGCGTTCCCCCCTCTTGGGACGGAACGGTGACAAGACCGTTTCTCTTCGTGATCCCCCCGTGTGATTTCCTGTCGACATGCGCGCGACTGTCCGCGCGCGGGGGACATGGGGAGAAGAAGAGTGAACCTGCAGCCGATACGCGGCCGCGCCCGCCGCACCGGCCTGCCGGCCCTCCTGCTCGGAGCGGCACTGCTGCTCACCAGCGCGTGCAGCGGAGGCGGCAACACGGGTGGGGGAGGCGGCGACAACGGCGGCGCCGGCGGAGGCGGCAAGAACGGCACCGAGGCGTCCAAGGCCGTCGTCAACGTCAAGCCGGACGACGGGGCCAAGGAGGTCGCGACCAGCGGCATCCTGAAGATAACCAGCACCGGCGGCAAGCTCACCACGGTGACCGTCGCCGACACCAAGGGCAACGCCGTCGACGGCAAGCTCGCCGAGGACGGCGCGAGCTGGGAGCCCGCCCGCAACCTGGCCGCCGCCACCGAGTACAAGGTGCACGCCGTCGCCAAGGACGAGGCCGGCCGCGAGTCCGCCAAGGACACCACGTTCACCACCCTCACCCCGACCAACACCTTCGTCGGCCACTACACGCCCGAGGACGGCGAGACCGTCGGCGTGGGCATGCCGGTGTCGTTCAACTTCACCCGCGGCATCACCAACACCGAGGCCGTCGAGAAGGCCATCTCGGTGACGGCCGAGCCGTCGGTCCCGGTCGAGGGCCACTGGTTCGGCAACGACCGCCTCGACTTCCGCCCCGAGAAGTACTGGGCGGCGGGCACCAAGGTCACCGTGAAGATCGCCCTCGACGGCGTCGAAGGCCGTCCCGGCGTCTACGGCAAGCAGACCCGTACGGTCACCTTCACCATCGGCCGCTCGCAGGTCTCCACGGTCGACGCGAGCGAGCACACGATGCAGGTCGTCCGTGACGGCCAGGTGTTCAAGGACCTCCCGATCACCGCGGGCGCCCCGTCGACGACCACGTACAACGGGCAGATGGTCATCAGCGAGAAGTACAAGGTGACCCGGATGAACGGCGCGACCGTCGGCTTCGGCGGCGAGTACGACATCTCGGACGTCCCGCACGCGATGCGCCTGTCGCAGTCGGGCACCTTCGTCCACGGCAACTACTGGGCCTCCTCGGGCACGTTCGGCTCCGAGAACGTCAGCCACGGCTGCGTGGGCCTCAAGGACGTCCGCGGCGCGGGTGACGGCAACCAGCCGGCCGCCTGGTTCTTCAACGAGTCGCTGATCGGCGACGTCGTCATCGTGAAGAACTCCAAGGACAAGCAGATCGCCCCGGACAACGGCCTCAACGGCTGGAACATGGACTGGGCGGAGTGGATCAAGTAGTCCTCCCCCGTACGTAGTCGAGTGGCCCGGTGCTGTGACCCACGGCACCGGGCCACTCGCGTTAGCCACCGCTAACCTTCCGCGTATGACCCTCTCTCTCGAAGTCTCCGAAGGCGTCGGCACCCTCCGCCTGGACCGGCCGCCCATGAACGCCCTGGACATCGCCACCCAGGACCGGCTGCGCCAGCTCGCGGTGGAGGCCACCGACCGGGCCGACGTACGCGCGGTGATCATCTACGGCGGCGAGAAGGTGTTCGCGGCCGGCGCGGACATCAAGGAGATGCAGACGATGGACCACGCGGCGATGGTCGCCCGGTCCCGCGCGCTCCAGGACGCGTTCACCGCCGTCGCCCGGATCCCCAAGCCCGTCGTGGCCGCCGTCACCGGCTACGCCCTCGGCGGCGGTTGCGAGCTCGCGCTGTGCGCCGACTACCGGATCGCCGCCGACAACGCGAAGCTCGGCCAGCCCGAGATCCTGCTCGGCCTGATCCCGGGGGCCGGCGGCACCCAGCGGCTGTCCCGGCTCATCGGCCCGTCCAAGGCCAAGGACCTGATCTTCACCGGCCGCATGGTCAAGGCCGAGGAGGCGCTCGCCCTCGGCCTCGTGGACCGCGTCGTGCCCGCCGCCGAGGTGTACGAGCAGGCGCACGCCTGGGCCGCCAAGCTGGCCCAGGGCCCGGCGATCGCGCTGCGCGCCGCCAAGGAGTGCGTGGACGCGGGCCTGGAGGCGGACATCGACACCGGCCTGACCATCGAACGCAACTGGTTCGCGGGCCTGTTCGCCACCGAGGACCGCGAGCGCGGCATGCGCAGCTTCGTCGAGGAGGGCCCGGGCAAGGCGAAGTTCGTCTAGCCGGAAAGCCGTTGGTCCTCCCTAGGGGTGGATTAGCCAGGCCTTAAGGGAGCCTTAAGGAGCGGTGGAGATCCACTCCGGGTGATCTTCCGGGAGCGGTGGGTCACCGCAGATCAGGGTGGTCCCACGGCTCTCCGGTTGCCCCGCGCATATGACGGAACGCCCCCTTGGAATCAATGATTCCGGGGGGTGTTTTCCTGAGGAACGGCCCGTGCGGGCACATCGGCCGTCCATGATGGGTCCATGGCGGGCCTGGAGGGTGTGGAACAGCCGCGGCAGCGCAACAGCGCTTCCGCCGTACGGCTGACGGCGGCTCTTGAGGACGAACAGGGTCTCAAGGCACTGGAGTTGTACGGGAACCCGGCTGAGGTGGAAGTGAACCTGCCGTCCATGCCGGAGTCGGCGAGCACGGCCCGCCGGCTCGCCCAGTACGTGGTGATCCGCTTCTGGGGTTTCTCCCCGCAGGTGTCCGAGCACACCGTCCTGCTGGTCTCCGAGCTCGTCGGCAACGCGGTGCGGCACACCGGCGCCCGGTCCTTCGGCTTACGGATGCACCGGCGGCGCGGCTGGATCCGGATCGAGGTGCGCGACCCCTCGCGCGGGCTGCCCTGCCTGATGCCGGTGCACGAGCTGGACACCACCGGGCGGGGGCTCTTCCTCGTCGACAAGCTCTCCGACCGCTGGGGCGCCGACCTGCTGCCGCGCGGCAAGATCACCTGGTTCGAGATGCGGGTCGCCGACCGCTGACCGCCCCCGTGCGGGCGCTGTCCCCCTGCGGGCGCCGTCCCCCGAAACGCCTGAAGCCCCCGGTCGCCGTGGTGGGGCGTCGTGGGGGCTTCATGGGTGCGCCGAGGATCGAAGGGGGTGTGATCCTCGGCGTGGCGACTTCGCTCGGGTCAATGGGGAAGCCGTGATTCCGACTATGGCAGACGGGCGACCAAACGCCAAAAGTCCCAACCTGGACATAAGTGTGCAAATAGTAAGAGTTTCGGGTTGAATCCTAGGTGAGGTGGGCCACTCACCTCGCATTCGATGAATAACTATCCACCGCTCCGTGTGATTCATTGATCGGATACCGGACGCTCCCTCGTCCGGGTGCACTCCGATGAAGGTCCCGAAATGGGTCAATCGTTATCTTCCACAGCATCCACCCCTTAAATGGGCGGGTGCTCTGCTACCCGGACCGCCGATCCGCCCTCCGCGCCGGCGCCGCGGCCGCCGTCGGCGCCCTCACCGCCGCCTGCGGCACGGACGCCCGTACGCCCGCCGGCCCGCCCGCCGTGGCGCCCTCGGCGAAACCCGCGCCCGTCCGGGCCGCCGCCGCCCCGCGCCGGTTCCCCGGCCAGCCCGACGAGATCGCGCACGGTCCGCGCGACCGCCCCCGGGTCGCCCTCACCTTCCACGGCAACGGGGACCCCGCCATCGCCCGGGCCGTACTGGCCGAGGCCGAGAGGGCGGGCGCGCGGGTCACCGTACTGGCGATCGGCAGCTGGCTCGACGCCCACCCGGACATGGCCCGCCGGGTCCTGGACGGCGGCCACGAGCTCGGCAACCACACCCAGCGCCACCTCGCGATCAACGACATGCCCGAGGCGGAGGCCTACGCCGAGATCACCGGCTGCGCCCAGCGGCTGAAGCGGCTCACCGGCTCCATCGGCACCTGGTTCCGCCCCTCCCAGACCCAGTACGCCACCCCGCTGGTCAAGGAGCTGGCCCGGCGGGCGGGCTACCCGCACGTCCTCTCGTACGACGTGGACTCCCTCGACTTCACCTCGCCCGGCGCCGCGGCCGTCATCCGCACCGTCACCGGGACGATCCACGGCGGATCGGTGGTGAGCCTGCACTTCGGCTACGCGGACACGGTCGACGCGATGCCGCCCCTCCTCGAAGAACTCGCGCGCCGGAAGCTGCGCGCGGTGACCACCACGGAGCTGCTGACCTCATGACGACCACCCGCCTTCCCCGGAAGGCCACCGTGCTGCTGGCCGGTCTGGTCCTCGCCGCCCTGGCCGGCTGCGGATCGGCCGACAAGGAGCCCTCCGAGGCGCTCGGCTCCGCGGCCCCGGCCCGGCAGCCCGTCAAGGCCGTCCCGGCCGTACCGCCCGGCCTGGCCGGCATGCCGCCGCTCCTGGACCCGAAGGACGTGTACGCGGCCGACCGGCCGAACAACCTCTCGCCGCTGGTCAAGGACTTCCCGTCGCGGGTCTACGTGCCGAACACCACCTCCAACACGGTGTCCGTCATCGACCCGAAGACGTACAAGGTCATCGACACCATCCCGGTCGGGATCCAGCCCCAGCACGTCGTCCCGTCCTGGGACATGAAGACCCTGTGGGTCAACAACAACCGCGGCCACACGCTCACCCCGATCAACCCGGCCACCGGCGAGGCGGGCGAACCGGTCGAGGTGCACGACCCGTACAACCTGTACTTCACGCCGAACGGCACGTACGCGGTCGTGATGGCCTCCATGGACCGCGAGCTGGTCTTCCGCGATCCGCACACGATGAACCGGGTGAAGACGGTCCCGGTGACCTGCTTCGGGGTCAACCACGCGGACTTCTCCGCCGACGGCCGGTACTTCATCGTGAGCTGCGAGTTCTCCGGCGAGCTCCTCAAGGTCGACACCGAGAAGATGGAGGTCATCGGCCAGCAGAAGCTGCCGTTCGAGGGCGCGATGCCGCAGGACGTGAAGGTCTCCCCGGACGGGAAGACCTTCTACGTCGCGGACATGATGGCGGACGGCATGTGGGTGCTCAGCGGGGACAAGTTCGACATCCCCAAGCTGCTGCCCACCGGGAAGGGCACGCACGGCCTGTACGTGAGCCGCGACTCCAGGGAGATGTACATCTCCAACCGGGGCGAGGGCAGCATCTCCGTCTTCGACTTCAAACAGAACAAGCTCACGAAGAAGTGGGAGCTGCCGGACGGCGGCAGCCCGGACATGGGCGGTGTCTCCGCCGACGGCAAGGTGCTGTGGCTGTCGGGGCGCTACAACTCCGAGGTCTACGCGATCGACACGGCGACCGGTCGGCAGCTCGCCAAGATCCGGGTGGGCGGCGGCCCGCACGGCCTGGCCGTCTACCCGCAGCCGGGCCGCTACTCGCTCGGCCACACGGGGATCTTCCGCTAGGCCACGGCGCCGGGACCCGCGGGAGGGGCGGGGCCCGGCTGCCGCTACCCTTGGCCGGTCAACAAGCACCGAGAAGGGGTGGATCCCAGTGGCTGACATCGAGAGCGCGCGGGCGACGTTCGGCAAGTTCGACGCGGACGGTGACGGCTTCGTCACGGCGGACGAGTACAGCGCGGCCATGAAGGCGATGGGCGACGCGTTCGTCACCGGCGCCGTCGCGGACGCCGTGATCGCCGCCAAGGACGCGAACGGCGACGGCCGCATGAGCTTCGACGAGTTCTGGGCCGCCCTGAACAAGTAAGAGCCAGCCAGCCCTTGCGCAGAGCCCCCGCACCGCCCTCCTGTCGGGCGGGCGGGGGCTCTGCGCCGGTCAGCCCATGTCCTCGACCTCGGCCAGGGCCTCCTCCAGCCAGCGCAGCCAGAACGTCTCCAGGCCGGTGCCGCCGTGCAGGACGAGCCGCCGCAGCCGGTCCTCGTCGGAGTCCCGCCCCGGCGGGAAGTCCTTCTCCTCGATGGCCTCGTAGACCGCCAGCTGCCTCCGGTGCAGCTCCAGGTGGCGCCGCAGCTCCGCGGCCAGCCCGTTCGGCCCCACCACGGCGGCCGCCCGGATGCGCAGCAGCAGCGGATCCCGGATGGCCTTCGGGTCCTGCATCTCGCCGACCCACCGCGCCAGCTCCGCGCTGCCGGCGTCCAGGACCTCGTACTGCTTCTTCTGCCCCCGTACGGGCACCTCGCTGGGCAGCGCCCGGATCAGCCCCGCCTCCTCCAGCCGGCCGAGCTCGCGGTAGATCTGCTGGTGCGTCGCGGACCAGAAGTACCCGATCGACTTGTCGAACCGCCGCGTCAGCTCCAGCCCCGACGAGGGCTTCTCCATCAGGGCGGTGAGGATGGCGTGCGGCAGCGACATGCCGCCATCCTAGGGATGGAGACCCGGGGCATGGAGAACCGAGGCATGGAGACCCCTACTGCCAGGCGGACAGGGCTTCCGGGGTCTTCGGGCCCGGGGCCTGCGGGGCCAGGAGGGCGCGGGCGCGGAGGAAGGACGCCACCGCCGGGGACCAGGCCTGGCGCAGTCCCGCCGCGGCCAGGAGCCGCGGATCCGACAGGAGGGTCTCCGCCGGGCCCGTGCGGATGCCCGACGGGGTCAGGACCGCCGCGTCGTCGGCCCAGCGGACCGCCAGGTCCACGTCGTGCGTGGCCATCACCACCGTGGTGCCGGCCGCGCGCAGCCCCGCGAGGACGTCCAGCAGGCGCTCCTGTCCGTCGGGGTCCAGGCCCGCCGTCGGCTCGTCCAGGATCAGCACCCGCGGGGCCATCGCCACCGCCCCCGCGATCGCCGCGCGCTTGCGCTGGCCGTACGAGAGAAGGTGCGTCGGGCGGTCCCGCAGCGTCGTGATGTCCAGCGCGGCGAGCGCCGAGTCCACCCGGGCGCGGACCTCGTCCGCCGGCAGCCCCAGGTTCATCGGGCCGAACGACACGTCCTGCTCCACCGAGGCCGCGAACAGCTGGTCGTCCGGGTCCTGGACCACGAGCTGCACCGCCGTGCGCAGGCGGGTCAGCCCCGCCCGGTCGTACGAGACCGCCGCGCCGTCGAGGCGCAGCGACCCCGAGCCGGGCCGCAGGCCCCCGCTCAGCAGCCGCATCAGCGTGGTCTTCCCGCTGCCGTTGCGGCCCAGCAGGACCAGCGCCCGGCCCCGCGCGATGGAGAAGTCGACGTCGGCGAGGACCATCGGGCCGTCCTCGTACGCGTAGCCGGCGCCGGCCAGTTCGACCAACGGGTTCAACCGGTCCAACGGGTTCACGGGTAAAGCCCCTTCAGGGTGAGGGTCAGGGTGATCAGTGCCGCCAGGAGGGCCCCCGACGCCGCCAGGAACCGCCACGACAGGGCCGCCTCCGGTACGAGGACCCGCAGCGAGCCGTCGTAGCCGCGGCCGGCCAGCCCCTCCTGGAGCCGCGCCGCGCGGTCGAAGGCCCGTACGAAGGAGGTCGCGGCGAGCCCGGCCAGCGAACGCCACACCGCCGCCCGCCCGGACTGGCCCAGACGGGCCGCCTGGGCGCGCCGTACCTGGGCCATCGAGTCCAGCAGCAGGAAACCGATGCGGTACATGACCAGGGCCACGTCCACCACCGGCGCCGGGACCCCGGCCCGGACCAGCCGGGGCAGGACGTCCGAGACGGGCGTCGTGAAGGCGAACAGCAGCACCCCGAGGGAGGCCGCCGAGGTCCGCAGCAGCAGCTCCGCGGCGTGCCGGGGGCCGTCGGGCGCGAGTGAGACGAACCCGGCCGGGCCGCCGACGGCGACGAGCAGCGGCAGCGCGCCGGTGAAGCAGAAGCCCAGCGGGATCCGGAACGCCCGCCACAGCTGACGCCCGGCCACGCCCGCCGGGCCGAGGAGCACGGCCAGCGTGGCGGCGGCGACCAGGGGCCCGCCGGGCCAGGGCGGCAGGCACACGGCGGTGACCGTCAGACCGAACCCCAGCAGGGCTTTTTCCAGCGGATGGCGGCGGCGCCACCGACTGCCGTGCGCCGCCACGTCGATCGGCAGCACCGCCTACGACTCCGCGGTGGGGCCGGCGGCGGCACCGGCGGCACCAGTGGCACCAGCGGCACTCGCGGCGCCCGCGGCAGTGGCACCAGTGGCAGCGGCGGCAGCGGCAGCGGCCTGGCGGCGGCCCTTGCGGACGCCGAAGTAGTACGCGAGAACGCCCGCGCCCAGTGCCGCCTGGAGGGCGAACAGCGCCGACTCCACCTCCCCGGAGGGGGGTTCGTACAGCGGCGAGAACCAGGGCTCGTAGTCCGGTTTCAGCTCGGTGATCGCCGTCTCCGCCTGCGCGTCCGCGCCCGTGAACGGCTCCTCCTTGCCCTCGCCCATCCCCAGTGCGATCGGCAGTACCGCCAGTGCCGCCACCAGGAGCAGCAGCAGGCCGTTGATCTTCGTGTTCCGGCTCATGCCCATCAGACCGCCGCCTTCCGCTCGCTGCGACCGCTCAGCTTCGCGACGCCCAGCCGGACCAGGTCCGACTTGCTCGACTGCATCAGCAGCCGCATCACGAGCACCGTCAGCAGCCCCTCGCTCACCGCGAGCGGGATCTGGGTCACCGCGAAGATGCCCCCGAACTTCGCGAGGGCGCCCGGGAACCCGCTCCCCGGGTCAGGGAAGGCCAGCGCCAGCTGCACGGAGGTCACGCAGTAGGTGACCAGGTCGGCGAAGAAGGCGCCGAAGAAGACGGTCACCATCAGCGGGACGTCGAAGCGCTTCAGCAGCAGGTACACCCCGTAGCCCGCCCAGGGCCCGGCGATCGCCATCGAGAAGACGTTCGCGCCGAGGGTGGTCAGCCCGCCGTGCGCCAGCAGCAGCGCCTGGAAGAGCAGGGTGATCGTGCCGAGCACCGCCATGATCGGCGGCCGGAACAGGATCGCCCCGAGTCCGGTTCCGGTGGGGTGCGAGCAACTGCCCGTCACCGAAGGGATCTTCAGGGCGGAAAGGACGAAAGTGAACGCTCCGGACGCCCCGAGCAGCAGCGTGCTCTCCGGGTTCGCCTTCACCTCGCGGGTGAGGGCGCGGACACCGTGGACGACGAACGGAGCGGACGCGGCGCCCCAGGCGACCGCGTGCAAAGGGGGCAGGAACCCCTCGGCTATATGCATGAGTGGGGAGACCTCTCCAGCACCTCGTGGATGGACAACGCGCCCCGGCCGGTCTCCTGGCTCACGGGTGCTGATGCCCTGGCTCCGCCTTCCCGGGCGGTGCGGAACTTCCCGCGCCGCCCAGTGGCCTCCCGCGGGATGGAGCCGGACTTCCCGTTCACAGTGGCGAGGGCCGCACCGGTTCTCCACCGGTTTCCCGAACACCAAGGCCAGATGACCTTAGTCGGACGGACGGACCGGCACCAACCCGGCCCGAACGGTTCCGAACGGGTGCGGTCCGGCGGCGGCGCCGCCCGGGCCCGTACGAGGCTCCGGCCCGAGCGGCGGCCACGACCTAGCGGCAGACGTTGCGGTGCGCGACGTCCAGTACGAACCGCTCGGGCCCGTGCAGCGTGAAGGAGCTGACGGAGGGTTTGGCGCCGAAGGCGGCGCCGAAGGTCACGTACCCCTCGAAGTCGCCGGTCAGGGCGAGGCCCTTCAGTTGCGGCAGGTGGATCCTGACCAGCTTCGGCCCGCGGTACGTGCCGGCGCCCGTGCGGTCGTGCGCCGCGGCGGGATGCAGCCGGATCTCCAGGAAGTACTTCCCCGTCAGCGGGACGGGTGCGCCGGACCCGTCGTGGACCAGCCGGGGGACGCGGGTGACGGTGGCCCGGGGAACGTATCCCCGCAGGTCGATGACGATGCGGTCGTACGTGCAGTGTCCGCCCCAGCGGGCGTTCACGACGAGCGGCGTGGGCCGGACGGCGGCCGAGGCCGGCGCGGCGAGGGTGATCCCGGCGGTGAGCAGCGCACCTGTGGCGAGTGCCACGAGCTGCCGGCGGTGGAGGTGATTCATGACGTCCCCCTGATTCTTCGGAGGCGGGGACCGGTGTCACTGCTGAGGACACTCCCGGCGGGCTCATGGTTGCACCCAAACCGGAGCAAACCAAAAGAAACAGCCCTGAATCCTCCGCTACCGGGGGAGGAGGGTGCTGAGCTCGGCGTCGAGGTCGTAGTGCCGCCGCTCCTCGCCCCGCGGCACCAGCCCGACCAGCCGCCGGCACAGCGCCCGTACGTCCTTCGCCCGGGCGGACACCACGCAGCTCTGCGCGCCGTTGCTGAAGGCGAGGAAGACCCGAGGCTCCCCGCCCCGCCACCGCGGCCACACCTGGACGTCCCCCTCGCCCGTCGCGCAGATCTCCCCGTCGAGCAGCAGGTCCCGGGAGAACACCCAGCGCGCCAGGTGCATCCCGGCCCCCCGGAAGTCGAGCGCCAGCTCGTAGGGCCGGTCGCGGCGGTACGTGAAGGCCCCGCACACCGGCACGGGCTCGGGCGAGGCCTCCAGCCGGAGCGGGAGGACGCGGTACTCGATGCCGTCCATGCGCTGCGCCTCTCTGTCGTGTCCCGGCCGGGCGGCTTGCGGGCCCTCCCGGGCAAGCTAGCCCACCCCCCGGCCGCCCCGGCGGGCCGAAGGTCCCGACCCCGGGGGCCGCTGGGCCCGTCTTCTCACAGGAACGGGGACGGGAACGCGAAGGGGCCCGCCCTCCGGGGGGAAGGCGGGCCGCCGCGTCACCGGTCCGTTACGGGACGGGGTTGAACACGAACGAGCCGTTGGACTGCCCGATGGCGGTGAAGCCGGCGCCGTTGGCCTGGGCGCCGTTGCTCTGGTTGGACGCCCCGGAGCCCGTGGCGACCTGCTGGGTGGTGGAGGAGTTGCCGAGGTTGCCGCCGGCGACCCCGCTGCCGAGGATCTCGGCGACGGCGGCGTCGGACGAGACGCCCGCACCGGCTCCGTTGTCGGCCTGGGCCGTGCCGGCGAAGAGCGCGACGGCGAAGGGGAGCGCTGCGACGGCCGCCAGGACGCGGATGCTGCGGTTGCTTGCCATGATGAGGTCCTCCAGTGCACAAAAAGGCTGCGGTCCAAGGCGGTTGGCCGACCGCCGGGGGTGTGGCCGCGACGTCACGTGATCACCATGGCGCATGTGATCATCGAGAAACCAGCCCGCAGCGGAGGGTTCGCCCTCAAGCGTGATCAACTCCCCGCAAACCTCAATTGGCCTGCGATTTCACCGTGTTGTGGAACGCCGGAGGGGCCCGGCGCGCACCGCGCCGGGCCCCTCCTCCGTCATGCGTGCCGGATCAAGGCATCAGCATTCGATGACGTTGACGGCCAGGCCGCCGCGGGCGGTCTCCTTGTACTTGACCTTCATGTCGGCGCCGGTCTCCTTCATGGTCTTGATGACCTTGTCGAGGGAGACCTTGTGGCTGCCGTCGCCGCGCATGGCCATCTTGGCCGCGGTGACGGCCTTGACCGCCGCCATGCCGTTGCGCTCGATGCACGGGATCTGGACGAGGCCGCCGACCGGGTCGCAGGTCAGGCCCAGGTTGTGCTCCATGCCGATCTCGGCCGCGTTCTCCACCTGCTCTGGGGTGCAGCCCAGGACCTCGGCGAGGGCGCCCGCCGCCATCGAGCAGGCCGAGCCGACCTCGCCCTGGCAGCCGACCTCGGCGCCGGAGATCGAGGCGTTCTCCTTGAAGAGCAGGCCGATCGCACCCGCTGCCAGCAGGAAGCGGACCACGCCCTCCTCGTCGGCGCCGGGCACGAAGTTCACGTAGTAGTGCAGGACCGCCGGAATGATGCCCGCGGCGCCGTTCGTCGGAGCGGTGACCACCCGGCCGCCGGCCGCGTTCTCCTCGTTCACGGCCATCGCGTAGAGGGTGATCCACTCCATCGAGAGCGCCTGCGGGTCACCCTCGGAGCGGAGCTTGCGGGCGGTGTTCGCGGCCCGGCGCCGGACCTTCAGCCCGCCCGGCAGGATGCCCTCGCGCGACATGCCGCGCGCGACGCACGCCTGCATGACCCGCCAGATCTCCAGCAGGCCCTCGCGGATCTCCTCCTCGGTGCGCCAGGCCTTCTCGTTCTCCAGCATCATCGCGGAGATCGACAGGCCGCTCTCCCGGGCCATGCGCAGCATCTCGTCGCCGCTGCGGAAGGGGTACTTCAGCACCGTGTCGTCGAGCTTGATCCGGTCCTCGCCGACCGCGTCCTCGTCCACCACGAAGCCGCCGCCGACCGAGTAGTACGTCTTCTCCAGCAGCGGGGCGCCCGCGGCGTCGTACGCGAAGAGCGTCATGCCGTTCGCGTGGTACGGCAGGGACCGGCGGCGGTGCAGGATCAGCTGGCTCGGCTCGTCGAAGGCGATCTCGTGCGCGCTCCCTATCTCGGTGCCGAGCAGGCGCAGGCGGCCGGTCTTGCGGATGCGCTCCACCTCGTCGTCGGCGCTCTCCACGTTCACCGAGCGGGGGGAGTGGCCCTCCAGGCCCAGCAGCACCGCCTTGGGCGTGCCGTGGCCGTGGCCGGTCGCGCCGAGGGATCCGTACAGCTCGGCCCGGACCGCCGCCGTCTGGGCGAGTACGCCGTCCTTCTTCAGCCGGGTCACGAACATGCGGGCGGCCCGCATCGGGCCGACCGTGTGGGAGGAGGAGGGGCCGATGCCGATGGAGAAGAGATCGAAGACGGAGATGGCCACGGTGGCGGTCCGGGCCGAGCTGTACGGATCCCTCGGCGCGACCGGCCACGGCCACGGCACGCCCAAGGCGGTGCTGCTGGGCCTGGAGGGCCACCCCC